>NZ_JBFPDP010000007.1:110648-159510 GCF_040830845.1 Sivoneniella epilithica UHCC 1019 | reverse complement strand
CTCTCTTCTACCGTTCTCTCTCAAGCCAAAAGGGTTCTTGACCCATTTCGCCTGATTAGTTTCAAGATACAAGCTTGCTTGCTTCCCGCAGGGTGGGCAACCCGCTGTAAAACTGTCCGAAGTATTGCTTTAAAAAACTAGTGTTTTTATCAAAAGTGGGAATACTAAGCAGCAAAAGTCTGAAGCTTAGATTCCTTTGTTCAAAAAAATCTGACAGCCAACGGTAGGATTGATTCTACATGCCCCAAAACCTCACCCAAACTGTAAACGGTCACTTTCCTCCCAATCAACCTCTAGGGTTATGGCAGCAAATTACTGAAGACTGGATTGCCCACGGGCGCGATTGGACGAAACCTGGTTTTCGCGCGATCGCCGTTCACCGATTTGGCGTATGGCGGATGACGCTATCGTCAAAGCTGCTGCGTGCCCCCTTTAGCGTGCTGTATCGAATGCTATTTCGCAAAGTGCGAAACACTTATGGTATTGAACTGCCCTATACCACCCAGTTAGGTCGCCGGGTGATCATTGAACATCAAAGCGCTATCGTCATTCATGGATACTGTGAAATTGGCGATGACAGCATCATTCGTCAAGGTGTGACTCTCGGAAACCGCTATTTGGAAAAACCATTGGAAGCGCCCAAGCTCGGCGCACGGGTAAATGTAGGTGCAGGCGCAAAAATTTTTGGAGCGGTCACCATTGGCGATGACGCTAATATCGGGGCTAACGCCGTAGTCTTAATCGATGTACCTGCTGGAGCGACGGCAGTGGGGATTCCTGCCAAAATTATTAAGGCGAAATCAGCATTTCCCTCTGAAAACAACTGGACTGGAAGCGAAGATATAGAAGCAATCCAGACCATCTGATCTAAGTTTTTTGATTGCTATAAACTAGTAAGCTCACTTTTTTGTTGCATTTGTACACTGTTTCTCTCACTTTGTGGTAAGTCGCTATGTCTCCTGAACTTCAGCTTGAAGAAAAAAATCGTTTACTTGTTGTCACGGTCAACTATCGAACGGGTTCCCTAGTTGTTGATAGTTTGCGATCGCTTAAAGATGAAATTCAATCGGTGCCGGGAACCAAGGTTGCCGTTGTCGATAATCATTCGGGTGACGACTCGGTGGAAAAAATTGGCACGGCGATCGCGGCGGAAGGCTGGCAAGATTGGGCAACGCTCTTCCCCTCAAAACTTAATGGAGGTTACGCCTATGGCAATAACTATGCCATTCGTCCCGCCCTTAAAACTGCTAACCCACCTGACTATTTCCTGCTGCTCAATCCCGATACGCAAGTGCGCCCCGGTGCCCTCAAAGCCTTAGTCGATTTCATGGATCACCATCCAGAAGTTGGGATCGCTGGCAGCAGTTTTGAAGAAGCCGACGGCAAACCCTGGCCATACGCATTCCGGTTTCCCAGTGTTTTTAGCGAATTAGACTCCGCCCTGCGGCTTGGCGTTGTCTCCAAGCTGTTATCTAAATGGATTGTGGCAAAAGTCATGGGCAATCAGGAAGAGCAAATCGACTGGTTGCCCGGTGCCAGCATGATGATTCGGCGACAAGTGTTTGAAGCGATTGGGCTGATGGATGAAGGATACTTTCTCTATTTTGAGGAGACTGATTTTTGCTTGCAAGCGCGGCGGGCAGGATGGTCTTGTTGGTATGTGCCCCAAAGCCGAGTCATGCATATTCTAGGGCAAAGTACAGGCGTGACGGCTACCAACCAAGCGCCTAAACGTCTTCCCCAGTATTGGTATGATTCTCGTCGCCGCTATTTTCTGAAGAATCACGGCTGGTTTTATACGGCACTGGTGGATCTTGGTTGGCTCAGTGGTTACAGTCTTTGGCGGGTGCGGCGAGTATTGCAACAAAAACCAGATACTGATCCCCCAAAGATGTTGCAAGACACCTTTCGCAACAGCGTATTTTTAAAGCAAGGGATTCCTTGCCAGAAACTTCCTAGCCTTTAAGAAAAACTCTGAATCAATGGTATGAATCCTGCGATCTCAGTGATCATCCTTGCGGGAGGGCAAAGTTCTCGTATGGGCAGAGACAAGGCGCTAATTAGGGTGGAAGGCATCCCGCTATTACAGCGTACCTGTGCGATCGCGTTGCAGCGCGCTCCTGAAGTGTTTGTGGTCACGTCTGCCCTGAGAGACTACTCTAAAGTTGTGCCCGATCGCTGCATTTTAATTAAAGAACCCCTTCTAGCAAACGAGTCTAAACCACAAGGACCACTCGTCGGGTTTATTCAAGGATTAAAGCAGGTTAAAACAGAGTGGGTCTTGTTGCTAGCATGTGATTTACCCAGGCTGAACCAGGAAATTCTGCAACGCTGGATGCTGCAATTGCCACCGATTAATGATGTAATTGCTCTGCTCCCTCAAGGCGAAAAAGGGTGGGAACCGTTATGTGGGTTCTATCGAACTGATTGTTTACCCAGCCTAAATCAGTTTAGGCAGCAAGGGGGGCGATCGTTTCAGGGGTGGTTAGCTCAAGCCTCAGTCCAGACCATTCAGTTCAGTGATGATCCCGATACAAAGCGACAAGAACAGGCAATGCTGTTTAACTGCAACACGCCAGAGGACTTACGGCAAATTAGCTAAGACTGTTGTTCCAACAGACTCATTTGTTGCCACCAGCGATTCAGCGGAAAATAAATCACCGGTGCCCATAGGCTGCTGAGAACTGCTGATCCCAACGCGATCAGTTGGTGATAAGTCCAGATTTCTACTAGAGAGCGATCGCCCTGAATACTATACTGAATCGCTGTCACGGTTTCTGACATCACCGCCATTGCAAAAGCAATCAGGGCAACTGAAATAAAATCTTCTCGGAGATACCGCTCTTTTCTCAATCGAGCCGTTAAAATGCCCACCAGCATCAAGCTAACAACATGAGTGGGCGTATGAGCCGTCATGCCATCTTGAATGAGTCCTAACGCCAAACCTGCTAATGCACCCTGCACCATTGAGCGCTTGACACTCCAAGCCACTACCCAAATGAGTAGCCAGTTCGGTCCGATTCCTGCCAACTCCATGCCAGGTAGTCGTGTGGGCGAAATCATTAAGCAGAGCAGAACCGACAAAGTCGTCACGGCACAGTTCACGACCACACGAGCGCCAGGACGATCTTGCAATCGCTCAAACAAAGACTCCTTTCTCATAGCGGTGATTCTACTGGCTCAGACTGGGCGGGAAGAGAGCCACCTGGATTTTGATTAGGTTGCCCAGCGTTGGATGGCACAATCTGAACAGATGGTTTGTGAGGATACACGATTGCCCATTCTAAAAAACTAATCGGAGTCGATAACTCAATCAGGGCTTCAGGAGCAGGACTTTTGTTTAAATCTATTGATTGCACCCGCCCAATGGGTAAGCCTGCCGGAAATAGTTTACTTAAGGAGGAAGTCGTAATTACATCCCCTTGGCGCACATCAGGAACCTTATCAAAAAATTCCATGATGGCGCGATTGGATGTTTGTCCGCGCACATACCCCATATTACGACTGCGGCTAACCGTCGCCCCAACGCGGCTGGAAGGATCGCTTAGCAATAAAGCGCGGCTGGTATGGGGGGTTGCAGACGTGACTCGTCCAACGACTCCACCCGGAGCCATCACAATAGAACCGGGCTGAATGCCGTCTTGAGTTCCTCGTCCTAATATCAAGTGCTGCCACCAGTGATCAGCACTCCGACCTACAATAGGTGCAGTAATTCCTGACTTTTTGGTTTCAGCAATATAACCAACGAGCGATCGCAACTGTTGATTTTGACTTTCTAGCTCTGTTAAACGCTGCTCTAGCTCTTGAACCTGAGCATTTTCCAATGCTGCTTTGCGCTCTAAATTGGGCTGAAAGGGGAAGGTCAATAGCTTATAAGCTTCATACAAAACTGCGCCCTCAGTTTGACGTAAAAAAGCAGCAGAGCCAAGAGCCAGACTCGCTAAAATAATCTGTAAGCGATGACGATCCCACCAGCGGCGTAGCGTAAACATGCAATAAACAGGGTTGCGAAAAGGCTAATTTCCCATTCCGACCATCAGGATAAATTCATTTTCAAAGTATAACAGTTGAAGGAATCTATGCGGCGTTAGAGAAACTTAGAAATTGCGAGAACGACCACTGAAGACCCGTTCTAGCTGTTTGAAGTTCTCCAATACTCTACCCGTACCTAGCACAACACAACTGAGTGGATCCGCCGCAACATGAACCACAATTCCGGTTTCATGACTAATGAGTGTATCTAGTCCCTTGAGGAGAGCGCCACCACCCGCCAGCATAATGCCGCGATCGATAATATCTGCCGCCAGTTCTGGGGGAGTGCGTTCTAAGGTGCGCTTGACCGCATCTACAATTACCGAAAGGGGTTCTGCCATACTTTCCCGAATTTCAGCACTTTTCACAGTAACTGTCCGAGGCAAACCAGAGAGCAGATGCAAGCCGCGCACATCCATCTGAGCCTCGTCATCAATGGGGTAAGCCGAGCCAATCGTGATCTTAATTTCTTCGGAGGTTCGCTCACCAATGACCAGGTTATGAATTTTCTTCATGTAGTGGGAGATTGACTCATTCAATTCATCGCCTGCAACTCGTACAGACTCGCTCAAAACGGTTCCCTGCAAACTGAGAACGGCAACTTCTGTGGTGCCTCCGCCAATATCGATAATCATATTTCCAGTGGGTTCAGCAACGGGCAGCCCTGCCCCGATCGCCGCAGCAACCGGTTCATCAATTAAGTAAACATCACGCGCTCCAGCTTGGGAGGCAGCATCCATCACGGCTCTGCGCTCAACTCCAGTCACCCCGCTAGGAATGCCAATCACAATTCTGGGAGCAACAAGGGTTTTTCCTTCGTTCACCCGCGCAATAAAATGCTTGAGCATTAGCTCGGCAGTATAAAAGTCTGCAATCACCCCATCCCGGAGTGGACGAAGCGCAACGACGTTACCGGGAGTCCGTCCCAACATCCTTTTTGCATCTTCTCCAACCGCCAAAGGAACATTCTCGTCTTGATCCATTGCCACCACCGATGGCTCTTGCAAAACAATCCCTTTGCCCGACACGTAGACCAACGTATTGGCAGTGCCAAGATCGATACCCATATCCCGTGACAGGGAAAAGCGACTGAAAAGACCCACTAGTCTCTATGCCTCAAAGAATGAACAAGTTAAATTCAATTTAAAGTGCGATCGCTGGAAACAAATCAAGTGTATTAAATCAATAGATAATCTAAAGGGGATTCTATTATGCTTTTGCTTACTCGTCTAGGTAGAAGGGAGCCTTTATATAGGAACGACCCTACGAATTTGACCTAATCTAAATTCGACCTATCCAGGTAAGCAACCAATTTCATCCGTAGAATATATTGTGTATTAACTACAAATTGCGATATTTATGCCCTGAGCCTCTCACTTTACATCAAATTCCCCTTTTTATTAAAAGGATTCTGATTCCTAATTAGCTAGCTTCCCTGAAGGACTTGCTGCAAGTGTTTTTTCGACAAGATTAGCCTGAAGCGATAAGATCGTATGTATTGTTTTAGTGGAATAAGCTCTATGAGCTATAGGTAAAATCTTCGATTAAAATAAGTGGTCTTGCTAATACTGCGCTTTTACTTTCAACGAGATGAATTATGAGTTTAAATGTTGTGACATTAGTAGGTCGAGTTGGGGGAGATCCTGACGTTAAATATTTTGAATCGGGAAGTGTTGTTTGCAATTTGACTTTAGCAGTCAATCGTCAATCTAAGAATAATGACCAGCCTGATTGGTTTAACTTAGAACTCTGGGGAAAAACCGCTGAAGTAGCAGCAAATTATGTCCGTAAAGGCAGTTTGATTGGCATTACAGGCTCGCTCAAATTTGATAGT
Organism: Sivoneniella epilithica UHCC 1019; assembly: GCF_040830845.1. NCBI lineage: Bacteria > Bacillati > Cyanobacteriota > Cyanophyceae > Leptolyngbyales > Leptolyngbyaceae > Sivoneniella > Sivoneniella epilithica. The sequence continues at coordinate 153,644 of NZ_JBFPDP010000007.1, read as the reverse complement.
TGGAAAGACCGAAATACTGGAGCGAATCGGTCTAAACCAGTGGTGCGGGTTGAACGGATGGAACTGTTGGGTTCTAAGCGTGACAACGAAGCTGAGGGATCAGGTGGGGGAGGCTATCAGGATGAGTTTTGAAGACTGGAGAGGTGAAGGAAATCGATCTGTCTCGCTATTCACCTATTCATTTTCGGCGTTGCTGATTGCAGCTATGATTTCCCTCATCCCCAACCCTTCTCCCCAAGGAGAAGGGAGCTAGAAATCTTATCCCCTCGCCCGTTGGGAGAGGGCTAGGGTGAGGGCAAATTTAGGCGTTCATAGATCAATTCAGCAACGCCTCATTTTCAATGCCTTCTTTAGTAACTGATTTGTAAGGTAACGGAAGCTTCAACCTGTTGGTCTCCACCAATCACAGGGCTAGGTGCGGCGGCAGCTTTGAATTCCATTGCGTCTGCTCTCATTGGGCGTGGAGGCGGTGTAAAAGCCCCATTAATTTGGATGCCGACGATATCTTTACGAGTCAAATTGAGAACGTCTAATACGGCATCAGCTTGGGCTTGGGCATCTTGGGTGGCTTCTTTTAGGGCAACTTTTTGGGCACCTGCGATCGCGCCTTCTGTGGCAATAAAGCTGACTCCATCCACTCGCGTTGCGCCTGCTTTGACGGCATCATCCAGCAATGCTCCAGCCTTGGAGGTGACGACCCGAAAACTCACGATATTGCTAGCGCTGTACCCTGTTAAAGTTTGGTTGCCGTTGTCATAGCGATAGGTGGGGTTTAAATTGATTCCAGTGGTTTCTAGCTTTTCGACTTGGCGCGACTTCAGCAAGTCAACTACTGCATTAGAGCGCTGAGCCACAATTTTTTGCACCTCGTTTGCAGTTTTCCCTTGAGCTTCTACCCCAAGCCGCACTTGAGTTAATGTCGTGGGTACAAATTCCGTGCCCCGTCCGCTGACTGTCAAGGTTCGCAGCAATTTTTCTTGGGCGATCGCAGGCGGCATCAGACATAGACTCGTGATCCCCAGCGTCATCACAAACGGTTTCCAAGAGCGCCCTAGCCATTGATGAGCTAGCGTTGATGATTTCATGAGTAATCCCCTCACAGACAAATTAAAGTATTAGGATGTTCTCACTTTGCCATTAGCAGCCCCATTGCTGGAACCTGGTTACAGTTTTGGAACAAAATCTTAGAAATTAATCCTAAAAACAGTAGAGAGACGTTAAGTACTTAACGTCTCTCTACATAATTCGAGAGTCGAGAACGAACGCTCTAGAAGAATGTTGGAACCACGTTAGGAAAAACTAACCCCAACACCTTAAACAGCACCGAATTAACAAACGTGAGCGCGATCGCACCCAAAATTGCGCTGATGATACCGTTCCGCAACCGGAAGCCTTCGATTAACCAGGCAGATAAACCAAAGATAACCGTGTTAACGACCAGCCACAAAATCCCCAATGTGAGAACGTTGATAATCTTACTGCCAGCCATCCAGCCTAAAGCCCAACTCAATATCCCAAACACAACCCCAGCCAGTAGTGCTTTACTAACGCTATCTACTTCAATTCCCAGAAAAGGAATTTTTGAAATGATCAGCAGTGCGATCGCGGTCACAATAGCCCCAACAAGAAACGGAATTAAAAAATCCATGACATCTTTCTCTCAATATGTGAAATTACATTAGAGGGAGCAGTTAGCTAAGGTCAAGTGCATTTTGAAGTCTGTAAGGAAAATATAATTTAGATATGCCTGCTATTTCGGCTGAAAATCTTAGCAAACGGTATCCAATCACCGTGAAGGAATCGGGCTTTCAGGGAACTGCCCAGCACTTTTTTCGCCGCAACTACCAGACTGTAAATGCGGTGCAGGCGGTTTCTTTTCAGATTGAACCTGGAGAAGTCGTCGGTTTTTTGGGAGCAAACGGAGCCGGGAAAACAACCACGCTCAAAATGCTAACGGGGCTGATTCACCCATCCGAGGGCACGGTTCAGGTGGCGGGATATGTGCCATTTCAGCGAAAAGCAGGATTTTTGCGAAAGATTACGTTGGTCATGGGGCAAAAACAGCAGTTGATCTGGGATCTCCCAGCGATGGATTCATTGCGGATCAATGCGGCAGTTTATGGCATTGGCGATCGCGCCTTTCAGCAGCAAGTCAGCGAACTCACCGAAATGCTTTCCCTAGAAGGCAAACTCACCCAGCCAGTTCGCAAGCTATCTCTGGGAGAGCGGATGAAAGCAGAACTGCTGGCTGCCCTGATCCATCATCCCGAAGTCTTGTTTTTAGACGAACCAACCTTGGGACTAGACGTGAATGCCCAAGTGAGCGTTCGGGAATTTTTGCGCGACTATAATCAACGCTTTGGAGCAACCGTTTTGCTCACCAGCCACTACATGGCAGACATCACCGCCTTGTGTCAACGAGTGCTAGTGATTCACCAAGGAGGAATGATTTACGACGGAAGTTTAGCCGGTTTAGTCGATCGCTTTGCGCCCTGCCGCGAGGTGACCGTAGAACTTTCCGAGGTATACCCGATTGATCAACTCTCTGGATATGCCGATGTGGAAGCCGTGGAAGATCTGGCAAAAGGTCAGACTGTAAAATTTTTAGTATCCCAAGAAGCACTGACGCAAACCGTGGCAAAAATATTGGCTGACTTAGCAGTAATCGATTTAGCAGTGACGGAACCTCCGATTGAAGAAGTAATTGGGCGCGTGTTGCGATCGGGGTTAGCCACATGAATCGCATTGCCAGAATTGCCCGTGAACTGACCGTCGTTTACTACGCTTACATGGTGGAATATCGGGCGGAACTGGTACTGTGGGTGCTGTCTGGCTCGTTGCCCTTTATCCTCATGGGCGTTTGGATGCAAGCCGCCCAGACAGGGCAATTTGGACTCTCTCCTGTACAGTTTGCTCGCTATTTTCTAGCCGCATTCCTGGCAAGGCAATTTACGATTGTGTGGGTGATTTGGGAGTTTGAACGAGAAATCGTAGAAGGGCGCTTGTCATTCCGATTATTGCAGCCCCTCGATCCCATCTGGCACTATCTCGCCTCCCACCAATCCGAGCGGCTGGCGCGTCTGCCCTTTGCGTTTGTGCTGATTGGCGTGTTCTTTCTGCTATATCCTGCTGCTTTTTGGATACCTAGTTTGGGAACGTTGGTGCTGTTTTTAGTAGTGATCACGCTTGCCTTCCTCCTGCGATTTTTGATGCAGTATACGCTGGCAATGTTTGCTTTTTGGACAGAGCGGGCTAGCGCTTTGGAGCAATTTTGGTTTTTATTTTACTTGTTTCTTTCTGGCTTAATTGCCCCGCTGGAAGTATTTCCGCCTGCTGTCCGTGAGTTTGCCCTGTGGACTCCATTTCCCTATCTAGTAGGTTTCCCTGCCAGTATTTTGGTAGGGCTACCTGTGGATTTGGGACGAGGGCTGCTAGTAATGGGTGGATGGAGCGCAGTGTTTTTCGGAGTTTATCGGTGGCTCTGGCGCAAGGGTTTGCGGCATTATTCGGGGATGGGGGCATGAAGGAGCTTGAACAACTGCCTGTTTGATCGGGATCTCGATGATAAATTCGGTGCCAACCCCAAGGGCGGAGATGCAGCGAAGTGATCCTTGATGGCGAGTCACGATGTCGTAGCTGATAGACATGCCTAATCCGGTGCCTTTGCCCACGTCTTTAGTGGTAAAAAATGGGTCGAATAGCCGACTGGTAGTGGTTTCATTCATACCCAAGCCGTTATCAATAAAATGAATGGCGATCGCGCCTGTTCCTAATAGTCGAGTCCGAATTGTAATAATGCTGGGATTTTCTTGAATCTCGGCAAAAGAGCGGTAGCGATCGCGGTCTTCCAACGCATCGATCGCATTTGCCAAAATATTAATAAATACTTGATTGATTTGCCCTGCATAGCATTCCACCTTGGGCAAATTGCCATACTCTTGCACAATTTGAATACCGGGATGATCAAGTTTTGTCTTAAGGCGATTTTGCAAAATGGTTAAGGTGCTATCGATGCCTTCATGAATATCGATCGCTTTAACCTCTGCTTCATCTAAACGTGAAAAAATGCGGAGCGATCGCACAATCCCACAAATGCGATCGGTGCCAATTCTCATTGAGCCAATAATTTTTTTCAAATCATCGCTTAAAAAGTCTAAATCAATCTCTTCACTCAAACTTTCGACGACTTCTCCAGGATTAGGGCAATGCGTTTGATACGCTGAAATGAGCCGCAACAAATCATGAATATAGTCTTCAATATGAGCAATATTGCCATGAATAAAGTTGACCGGATTATTAATCTCATGGGCAACTCCTGCCACCAAAACACCCAATGCAGACATTTTTTCGGATTGCACTATCTTTGTCTGCATTTGATGCAAGTTAACAAGAGTCTTTTCTAATTCGCGGCTCTTTTGTTGTAGGTTGCGCTCAGACTCTCCCAACTCGTCAATCACTTGCCTCAATAACGCTTGCTTTTTGCTCTGGATTTCATCTTGCTCAAGCGCGTTTACTTCGCAGCGATCGAGTTTTTTTTGCAGTACTCGGTTTGCCTTTTCTAACGCTTGAATCTTTTTTTCGTAATCCATTGGTTCCATGAGTTCATTTCCCAATCAAATATTTATTGCGTCAACGTTTGGATAAGCCATTCAAAGGGGATTCATTAGATACGTATTTCACTCACCCAGTAGATGTATTCAAATGATTAAGTCGCCCAAAAGTAAGGTCACAAAAGTTTCGTTGTGAATTTGAGCTTCTCCGTTCTCTATTGGCGAAATTTCTGCATAAGAATAAAAGCCGCAGCTTGTGACCGATGAAGACAAGGATGTTTCGGCAATTTGATACTCTTTTTCTACTTGAACACCGAGGATGCGACGACGACCTGCACAGGAGAAAAATAAAGCGGCTGTAGGAGTTCCTGAAAAGCCAGCCAGGGCATTTTCTAAGGATTCCTTGGCAGCAGATAGGATTTCTTCCCGTTTGCCAAGGGTAATTTGGACAATGGACTGCTCTGGAATTTCGTCCAAGATAGTAATACTGCCCGTGTTTGGATCATGTGCCCAAGGCGCTCTCAGATAAAACTGATCAGACTGTGGCTCAAATACTGCTAGGGGATAGTCTCCTGAAGGGGGCAATCCGCCGAGGTAGCGATCGTAAAATTTCAGCGCTGGCTTGCCATCAATTTCACAAACTTGTCTTTCGTGAGTTCTAGTCACACGCCCTTGTTCTCCAATAGGTTTCCAGCCGCTAGCGACCCCATGAGAAAACTGAAGTTCTCCCGCAAAAAGCAGCATGACAATTCCATCGCTGAATGATTCGTTTTGATAAAACTGATGGGTTTGTTGAAATTTCCAGGAGTCGGCAGCGCATCCACCAAAAATCGGAAAGGTTTGCCCTAGCCCTTGCTTTAGCTGCTCTAGGGTTTGGCTGCTGCGGCTGGTTAATACATCAAAAACGGTGATGCACAGTTGGGGTTGTAGATTGGTTTTAGCTTTTGCTTGGGCGATCGCTGCTTGAGTTGCCGCTGTCACATTGTCAGATAAACCGTGTCCCACTCCTGCCACAATATCAATCGTATCGGAGCAAAATAACATCAGCACTAGAGAATCTTGCTGAAACCCCAGTTCAGAAGAGATTTCGCCATCGGTGGTGCCTCCAATCAATTCAATGTTGGGATATTCAGCCTGAATATGCTGCAAAATCAAGAGATAGTTAAAATCAATAGCCGCGAATAGCAAGCCTGCTTTAGGAACGTTTCCGGCTAAAGTTTTGCGGCACTGCTGAATGATTTCGGCGATCGCATTGTCTGAATTTGGGTCGTTACTGTGCCCAACCGCAACTTTCAACATTGTTTTTCCAAAGTTTTTCTAAAAAGGAACCGTATTTGTTAAAACATCATTCTGTAAACCTCTAGGCTACCCGGTAAATTCACGTAAATAAACGCTTTACACAAAAAATTCTTTGACCCTATAAAAACTTTGAACGCCAAAAGCCAAGAGGTCAGGTCATTCTCCTCTTGGCTTCCGAATATACTTGTAAAGTATTCAGTATTTATGCTGAATTTATCCTAAAAATGCTGATTATTTTTTTCAGCCATTTTGGCACCCATTTCTATGTGCATTCGTTGAATCGGATCTGGAGCGCTGACGGTTGCTTTCGCTTTCGTAAACCACACTTTTGCCAGTTCCCAAAGTTTTTCAAGTTGTTGTTTAAGTTGCTGATAGCGATCGCCATATTTTTCCGACAGTTGAGCATCCACAGAATTGAGGCGAGTTTTCACTTCAGCGTAGCGCTCCATCAAAACGGCATACTGCGGAGAGCGTTTCACCGCATTTAGCACCGCCGCCATTAACGATTGCATATCCGCAGAAGTCTGATTGCCAGAAGCTTCGATTTCCGCCAATGCGCCCCCAATATCCGCCGCCGTGTGATTGCTCTCATGGAGTCCTTCCACAATCCCTTCCACCGATGCGTTTACTTCTGCTTGCGTGTTGTTGCCTGTTTCATTCAGAATCTCGATCACACTTGCCATGCTGTCTTTGGCGATCGCCCGAACTCCGCCCGAACCGTCTTTCACTTCTGCAATAGACTGGGCAACAGCAGTTTTGAAAATCTCACGAATTTTTTCAACTCGCAACCCACCTTCTGCTTTTGCTTTTTGCAGATCAGCGGTGATTTTTTCTTGAATCATACTAGTCATAGAAATCTCCTTTAACACTGTAAAAAACTGGATAGATAAAAGAATTTTTACTCACAAACATCTCAGAAATAACTGAGTTTGGACTAACTAAGGGAAACACTTTCAACATCAATTACAGATGTTTCACTGTTTACGATTGAGCTATTAGAAAGCTTGTTTTTTTGGGATTTAAGGCGATCGCTCATCATCTGAGAAACTTCTGAAACAAGTACTGCTGCAATTAAGCCATCATCAATCATGCCAGCGATCGGTAAAAAGTCTGGGAGTGCATCAAAGGGATTGAGCAAATAAACTAAACTTCCTAAAATCAAATACCAACGCCATTTAGGATGACGAATAGTACTGCGATACCAATTAAAAATCCAGTTCGAGAATGCTTGCACTGCAAATATGTTTTTCATTTGATTCTCTCTGATTCACCTATTTATCATCCCAAACTGATCTGAATAAATCTGGTGTGGAGAACCTCATAATTTGTCGTAGTAATCCCACTTTTTGGGGTCAGCCGAACTCAATTGAGCGGTTATCCGAAAGAGGGAAGAGGGAAGAGGGAAGAGGCGGAAAGTTATACCGTTTTGAGTTTTGAATTTTGAGTTTTGAATTGTAGAAGCTTTACTCAGTCACGGTCTAAACCTAAGATCTTTCGCCTCCTCTGTTTAAATTGGTGTTAGAGCATCACTGCATTGAGTTCCATAAACTCTGGAAATCAGCGCTACCATAAACTTTCTCCTCTGCACAAAGTTCCCCTGTCCCCTGTCCCCTGTCCCCTATCCCCTGTCATAACCATGGAAACAGCAACCTTTGGAGCCGGATGTTTTTGGGGCATTGAAGCCGCTTTTCATCGAGTTGAAGGCGTACTCAAAACCTCTGTTGGCTATATGGGTGGACATTTTGAAAACCCAATTTATCTAGATGTTTGCGCTCGAATTACCGGACATGCTGAAGTAGTGCAGGTGGAGTATGATCCAGCGATCGCGCCCTACACCACCTTATTAGACTTGTTTTGGAGCATTCATGATCCCACAAGCCTAAATCGACAAGGAGCCGATCGCGGCGATCAATATCGCTCCATCATTTTCTTCCATACTCCAGCCCAAAAAATAGCTGCAAACCAGTCTAAAAATGCTTTACAGCACTCTGGAAAGTACGATTGCCCCATCGTCACGCCTATTGAACCCGCTGCGAAATATTGGCTCGCTGAAGAGTATCACCAGCAGTATTACGCCAAAAAAGGACGGCGCTGACTCCATTTTCAGCCTTGTGATGCTTAACATTCCCTCAATCGCTGCATTATTCAGTCTTTAGGCAGTTGTTTAGATGATGGTTAGCGAGTAGTGTGCAACTGGACAATGTGCGGCTAGAAAGATGAGGATTTTAAGTGGATACTATTTTGGAACGAGCCAAAGCGCTAAAGCAAAGATTAACGGATTTTGTTTTAGAGGCTGAAGGAGATACGGCGATCGCCCTCGAAACCTTCAGTGCTGACCAATCCACTCGGTCTTACCAATCAGAATTGCATCAGCGCAACTTGGTTGTTGATCGCTTTTTAGTAGAAGGAACGGTGAACGATACCACACCGATTCAATTATTTTTAGAGCAGCTAGACGCACCCACCGAGGGCGATCGCGCCTTATTGCAAAGTTGGCATCGGGCATTCATCGGTTTATTTGAAATTGTGCAAGTTTTACCCGACGGGTTTGAACTACTCAACTGGACAACCGCCAAGCACTATCGCGTTAAACCGCTGGATGGAACCGCTTGGCAAACCATGGCACGGCTGAAGGTTGGCGAAATCTTGCTGACTCAAATCGCGCCCCTAACGGACAATGAATGGATACTTTTTAGTGATTGGACATCGCTTGGAAAGCTCGGTAAACCTAAGCTGGCAGTAGCGATCGGTAACTTTAAGAAAGCCTATCCAGCGTTTCTCTATAGCGATGCACCTGAATTAGAAGCAGAAGCATGGCGATCGGTTGAGCATTACCATCAAGACTTTTTAGACTTTTTTGGCAGTGATGAAGTTACACTACCGGGATATCAATTCAGCAAAAAACTAGCTGAGTTTCAAACCTACATTACCCAAAAGCAAACTGAAAGCGCGGGTCTAGATGAGTCACTCACCTTAGCAGAGTTAGCCGAAAAAACAGGCACCTCTAAAGACGAACTCACCGCTACAGCAGAAGCATTAGGTGCAGATAGAAAAACAATCACTCAAATGCTGGACAGTAGAGCTTCCACTAAAATGGTGGCTCCTCAAGTTGAATTACCAACTCACCTAAAACAAGCCGAACAAGTGACGGCTTTAACTCATCCTCAATGGGGGCAACTCTTTTTAACACTCTATCAAGCATTCAAAACACTGTTAGAAAGCGATGATTGGCAGACTAATCCCAACACTGAGAAACAAACCCTTCAGTTTTTAGAAAACGCTGAGGTGAATAGCTTTGTTTGGCATCGACTGGCAACTCATTATCCAACAGTCCTACAATCTATTTTGCAAGTTGTTTTGAAACGTCCAGAGTTTAACTTGCAACAGGATTTGGATGCACTTTTGTTGGAAAACAAAAAGTCTTTAAAGCCAACATTGCCTGAAATTGCGAGTGTTCCTCTTCATCTACATGAACTATTTCAAGATGCAGTCTTGGAGGTGAGCAAAGATCGATCAAAATCTAAAGTGAAACAACCTAAATCAGGATTTGGGAGAAGAAAATAAGAGCATCCTAACTACTCTAACTTTTAGCTCTCTATCTTTAGGCTATACGAGCTTACTTCTCTAGAGGGACGTGTCTTACAGGTTGACTCGATACTATGAGGTCAATGGTTAAAACAAACGTTTTTGGAGATTAAAAAAATGACTATTATTGCATGGATAGTTTTGGGCTTGTTGGCTGGTGCGATCGCCAAAGCAATTTATCCTGGCGCTCAAGGTGGCGGTATTCTTTCAACAATGCTCCTAGGTATCATCGGTGCATTTGTAGGCGGTAGTTTGTATACCCTTCTGACCACTGGTGCATTAAATCTAAGCTCAGTGGCTTTTACCATTCCTGGCGTAATCATTGCGGTTTTGGGAGCCATGGTTGCTATCTTCCTTTGGGGCTTGATGACTCGGAACGCTGCATAACCTGTTAATTTTCATCTTGCAAAAACCTCTTGCAAGAACGCAATACCTCTAGAAATACGATACCCTCAAAACTCTCTGTAACAAATCTATGTTGCGGAGAGTTTTTGTGTGGAATACAGAGTATTAGAAACGGATGAATAGTTTAGAACACAAAGATCCTTGAGAAATAAAGCAACGAATGTTTGTTGTCTTGACTGTTTTTCGTACTGCTATAACCTTGAGAAAACCCATAAATTCCCCACTAAACTATTTTACTAAATATTAACTGTGCTTCTTCCTTACAATTAATATGCTAGGGGTAAAGACAGGAGAACCTAACTCAAACTTGCTGGTATAACAGCGGATGAATAGGTAAGACACAAAGATCCTTGAGAAATAAGGAATAACGGATGTTTGTTGTCTTGATCTTTCCTTGTACTGCTTTACAAGAAGGAGGATTTGCTTGAAAAAGCTTTCTGAAAAAGTTGTTACGGGTGGATTTGCTTTATCAATGCTGCTGTTAAGTGGAGTCGGTGCTGAGTCTTACTTGCAGGTGCGTCAGTTAAATGAGAATCGGCGATCGGTTCAGCATACTCATAAGGTATTGGAGTCAATTTATATGGCTCTCGACAGTGTTGAAGATGCTGGAAAAGGGCAACGCAGTTATGTATTTTCAAATGGTGAAGATGCTGCTGCGCGAGAAGAGTTTTGGAATAGTGTGAAAAAACGAGAGCGATCGCTTGCCCAAGTTCGGCAACTAACCCAAGATAATCCTGACCAGCAGCGGTATTTAAATACACTTGAACCTTTGATAGCAAAGCGGTTGATCCTTCTCCAACAATCGATCAATTTAGTCCAACAAAATCCGGCAGACCAAGCTACTCAGACTGCAATTTCTAAACAATCTCTTAGCCTGCATCGAGAGATCGAGTCGAAACTGCAAGCCATGATCACAGTGGAACGCACTTTGCTACAGCAACGCTCCGCCGCGACAGACCGTAGTGTCAAACGCGCACTTTGGATTAGTGGAATTGGGAATGCTTTGGGGTTTAGCCTGCTGATTGGCATCTTTTCTTTGCTTTTGCATCAAATCCGCGAAGCGAAGCGCGACGAAGTCGTTCGCTATCGGGCAGAAATGGCACTCCAGCAAGCCAACGATCGCTTAGAAGCTAATGTGGAAAAGCGCACCCTGGAACTTGCCCAGGCAAATTTATCGCTGCAAACCGAGTTAACAGAGCGTCAGCTAGCAGTACGGGCACTTCTGGATAGTGAAAAGCAACTGCGTCTGATTACTGATGCCCTACCCGTCTTGATTTCCTACATTGATTCAGAGCAGCGTTATCGTTTTAATAACAAAACCTATGAAGAGTGGTTTGGTTCTTCTCAAAAAGATTTGACCGGACGGTTGCTGAAAGACGTGGTAGGTGAATCTGCTTATCAAACCATTCGCCACTATGCGGAAGCCGTTCTAGCAGGACAAACTGTTAGCTATGAAAGCCTCATCTCTTATCAAACGGGGGGCGATCGCTGGGTTCATGTGACCTATATTCCCGATTTTGATGAGCAGAAAACTGTTAAAGGCTATTTTGCCTTAGTTGATGATATTAGCGATCGCAAACAAACCGAGGTATCGCTCCGCCAAAGTGAAGAACATTTACATCGAATCTTACAAAATATGCCAGTCATGCTGGATGCCTTCGATGACAATTGGAACCTGATTGAGTGGAACCGAGAATGTGAACGGGTGACGGGCTATCGTGCTGATGAAGTAGTAGGCAATTCCCAGGTTATGGAACTGCTCTATCCCAACTTGGAGTATCGCCAGCGAATGATACAGGCATGGCGCGATCGCGGCAATGATTACCGCCAGTGGGAATGGGAAGTTACCTGTAAAGATGGCACGATCAAAACGATTTCATGGTCTAGCATTTCTGACCAGTGTCCAACTCCCGGTTGGGCTTTTTGGGGGATTGGGGTCGATGTCACAGATCGCAAAGCGGCTCAGCAAGAAGTCGTTCAACTTAACCAATCGCTGAATCACCAAATTAGGCAGCTAGAAACCTTATTAGAAGTGATCCCCATTGGCATTGGCATTGCCCAAGATCCAGAGTGTAAACATATTAAGGTTAATCCTGCTTTTGCAAAGCAACTTGGTATTCCTACCACAATCAATGCGTCTCTCAGCACTCCGCCTAAAGAATCTCCTACATTTAAGGTGTATCAAAATGGCAGAGAAATGATCCCCGAAGAGTTGCCCATGCAATATGCAGCGGCTCACGGGGCTGTAGTGATGGATGTTGAAATCGATGTGGTGCATGAAAATGGCAAGGTGGTGACGCTGCTAGAATATGCTGCGCCTTTGTTTGATGAGCAGAATCAAATTATTGGCTGCGTGGGCGCTTTTTTGGATATTAGCGAACGAACGCAACTACAAGCCGCCCTGCAACAGATGAATGAGGCATTAGAAATTAAAGTTCAAGAGCGCACGGCAGAATTGAACCAGGTAAATGAAGATCTGACTCGTTCTAATCAAGAGCTAGAGCAGTTTGCTTATGTAGCATCCCACGATTTGCAAGAACCTCTGAGGGCAATTAGCGGCTATACCCAACTGTTAGCCAAAGACTACCTCAATCAACTTGATGCAACCGGACAGCAATACACCGCTTATGTGGTTGAAGGGGCTGCTCGGATGCAGCAGTTAATCCAAGACCTGCTGGATTATTCTCGCATTGGCACTCGTGATCTGGTGCTGACTGCCGTCGATTCCAATGCCGTTTTGAATCGGGTGTTAGATAATTTGCAACTCGCGATCGCCGAAAGTAATGCCATTATCACCCACGATCCCTTACCCACGGTCACTGCCGATAAGACTCAGCTTATCCAACTTTTTCAAAACCTAATTGGCAACGCCATCAAATTTCGGCGAGAATCACCGCCCCAAATTCACATTAGTGCCACTTGGGACAATAGCAATGGGCGATCTCATCGTTCCGATCCCCATCCTCCAAACCCTGAACCTACCGACCCTATTCCTGCCACCGAAGTAGTTTATCTATTCGCCATCCGCGATAATGGAATCGGCATCAAACCTCGCTATCTGGAGCGTATTTTTGAAATCTTCAAACGGCTGCACACCCGGCGAGAGTTTCCCGGCACGGGGATTGGGTTAGCCATTTGCAAAAAGATTGTCGATCGCCACAATGGGCGCATTTGGGCAGAATCTGAGCCAGACATAGGCACCACTTTCTATTTCACGCTTCCCCAACCTCCTACCCCCGCATCTTCCTATGGTTCGCCAAACCCTCAACTCAATCGAGATTCTATTGATTGAAGATTCTCCTAGCGATGCCAACCTGACGATTCAAAGCCTCCAACAAGCTAAAATCACCAATACCCTGCATTGGGTGGAAGAAGGTGAGGCAGCAATGGATTTTTTGTATCAGCGGGGAGACTATCCCGATGCGCCGCGCCCCGATCTGATTGTATTGGACTTAAATTTGCCGGGAATGGATGGTCGCGAAATTTTGGCAGAAGTGAAAGCAGACTCCAGTTTGAGACGAATTCCGGTGGTAGTGCTAACCACGTCATCCAATGAAGAAGATGTCCTGCGTTCCTATGATCTCAATGCCAATTGCTATGTGACGAAACCCTTTAACGTGCAGCAGTTTATCCAAGTTGTGCAGTTGATTAGCGACTTCTGGCTCACTGCTGTGAAACTCCCTCTAGAATGAGGGATGGGTAAGACGCATTTCAACTTCACTCAAGGGTCGGCTCCTTTGCAGGTAGTGGGTTGAGCGTAGTCGAAACCCGAAAATTGAGGCTTGCTTAATCCTGTCTTGCTACTTTTTTAAATTCAAAATTCAAAACTTAAGACTCAAAACTTTTCTATAAATATCTGTCAATCGGGGAAACCCCATAGTTTGCACTGCCAGCGAAAATAGTAACTCAACAAGAATACGGATGTTCCTACCTTAAGATACAGTCATCCTAAGTCGAGTTCCTTGAATGAAAATCACTCACGGTTCTTCAGAAAGCTCCTCATTCTTAACAAGTCAGTTTCATGGACAAAACACCCCTGCATGTCTTGTTGGTGGAAGATAGCCCAACAGATGCCGATTTGCTAAGACAAGTTTTTTTGCGTTCTAGTCAAGAACAATGGCGATTGACGCATGTTGAGCGGCTCGAAGCCGCGATCGCCCACTGCCAAGATAACTCCTATGACGTGGTTTTATTAGACCTCGGTTTGCCCGATTCTGATGGTCTAGAAACCGTCACCGAATTTCGGGCAAGTGTGTTCACTGTTCCAGTGGTCGTCCTGACCATGATGGATGATGATGAATTTGCTTTACAAGTGATGGCACGAGGCGCACAGGATTATCTGGTTAAAGAGCAAATCACCAGCCAATTGTTGGTGCGATCAATCCGCTATGCGATCGAGCGAGAACGAATTTTGCAACAGCTTAAAAACAGTGAACGCACTATTTTGAATGCTTGGGAACAGGAACAGGAATTAAATCTGCTGAAATCAAGTTTCATTTCTATGGCATCTCACGAGTTTCGAACTCCCATGACGACAATTCGCACATCAACGGAGTTATTGCAAAAGTTCGATCGCGAACTGACTGAACAAAAAAAGCACGATTACTTTGAACGAATTAAAGCAGCCATTCGACAGATCACCCATTTGTTGGATGAAATCTTGCTATTGGGTAGCGGTGAAGCAGGTGGGCTACGCTATCGACCAGAGCCACTCGATTTAACAAAATTCTGTATTGAACTGATAGAAGACTTGCAGTTTAGCCATAGCCAGCACTACACCATCACGGCTGAATATGAAGGAGACTGCTCGATTGTAGAGATGGATGCTGCGCTGCTGTGGCACATTCTCACCAATTTACTTTCCAATGCAATCAAATATTCGCCACCCAAAAGCAAGATTCAATTTAGCTTATGCTGCCAAGCAGACACTGCCACTTTCCGAGTGCAGGATCACGGTATTGGCATTCCGCTAAAAGATCAAAGCCATTTGTTTGAAACGTTTTATCGCTGTAGCAATGTGGGCAAGGTTCAAGGAACTGGGTTAGGACTGGCGATCGCCAAAAAATGTGTTGATCTGCATCGAGGAGACATTCAAGTCACGAGCGAATTAGGAAAAGGGGCTGTGTTTGCAGTGGCATTGCCCATGCGCCCTGCCTATAGCCAGTGATCTCAGTCACACTCTCTATCCTTGGATCTCACACACGTATAGCCTTGTCAATCACCCGAAACCCCTTCTAGAAGAACGATAGTTGGATTATGAATTTGGTATCCCTTCATGATTTCAATTTGTCTTTTACCGACTGCTTTACCCGAATTATTTGCTCAATCTAGCTCTACAGGTAGGCTTACATTAGCCGATCGCTATGGGATGATGGCAACCATCCTGAGTACTCAATCGACTCAGGAAGAGTTACATTTGATCGATCGCCTGCTCTATGGGCTTCGTAGAGGAAGAATAGAGATCGTTGATGAACTATCTTCTGTCTTAACCAGGTAATGGTCTTCATCAAGCTAATTACGCTGCAAAATCAACTCTCAATAATCACTAGGAACACGATGGAAAGTAGAACGAAACAGTTAATCGGATTTCTTCAAGAAGAATTGGCGATTCCCTCTGATAAAATTCCTGACATTATTCAACAGTGCCAAAATTTGAACCGATTACCCGTGATTTTGTGGCAGCAAAAATTGATTACCATTCCTCAACTCGATCGCGTCTTTAAGTGGCTAGAAGGCTTCATTGGCTCAGCCGCTTGAGTGCAACTCTAGTTCCTTTTTTCCAAAAAATTGCACCCGTAGCAATTATTGAACAATACAGTTCCTATAAACGAAGGCATAGTTAATTTCGATGGAAGCTTCTTGGTTGACCATCGTCAGTAAAGTGCGTTTAGCGGCAAACTTGAGTCCTTCCCGCGCATCTAACGGCAGTAGTTTCAAGGAAGTAGATCCATCTAGTTTTAGTTTGGCTCTGTCGGGTCTAACCGTCACTTCAAAGGTCTTGCCATCTTCACAGGCATATTTGAAGTATTCTTCTTGAGCTTGGGCTGGAAAGATTGCAATAGTAGTCAACAATGGCAAAATCAATCCGGCAACATTAACAATTTTCATGGGGCTTTCTCCGCAACTTATGGCTATTACGTTGAGAATGCCCACACTAGATTTTAAGCCTGATCAGATCAGCCCAAAACTTCATCCTTTTCGCTGCTTTAATAAAGATTGCATCAATATCGGTCACTACTTCACCCGAAATTGATGGTCGGAGGTTGCAATGGTTGGCGCGATCGCAGACATCGTATGCAGCATGGAGGGTTGAGTTGGCTCTACGGGCATGACAGGATTGAAAGTGGGTTGAGCAGACCCTTGAGCCGTAATTTGAACCACATTAGGAGTGAACAGAAAAATATTCTCGCCTAGGCGCTCTTGATGCCCGTCGATCGCAAACACTCCCCCCGCCACAAAATCAACGGAGCGCTGTGCCTGCTCTGGGTCCATATGCAGCATGTTTAGAATGACAGACTTTCGCTCTCGCAAAATCCTAACGGCTTGGGGAATTTCTTCAAATGATCGGGGCTGTAAAATCACCACTTCGGAAATCCCCGCCGCTCGATTTGGCATCCCAATCACGTTATTGGCTGGCGCAATCGCACGCTCACGGGGCAGCATCGCCGCTTCTTGTGCCATCGTTGGATTTTGAGCAAACTCTTCATCGCCGTACTCATAGTCATAGTCGGCTTCATCAAACTGCTCTGCAAACCCAAACGAATCCCAAACACGCCGGAAAATATTCATGCCAAGCTAGCTCCAGATCAATTTGCCCATATCTTAGTTCATTTGTCCTACTGATTACAAATGCAAGTGCTAAATAAAATGCAGCCGCAAAATAATCCAAGAACGACCCAGCAGTAGGCTGGGCTGTCTAAGGCTAGGGCTTGGTAGATAGTAGCCGATAGGAACGAACTGGGAACACTTTTTTGCGCTCACGTCCGATCCAGTCTGTGATCCCACAGCAGATTTAGCTTTATGAGGGCGATCGCGATCAGACAATTTAACGGCAGCCCAGTGATTCTCGCGTGTCAACACCTGTCACCGCGTTGATGCCGCTAGCGGTTTCGCACAACCGCAACACCTGTCCGCGATCGAGGGCAGCATCACTAAAATCTGCACCAGTGACCGTCGTATTTTTGAAGCTAGATTTCAGCATCATCGCAGACGTGAAAATCGCATTACTCAGGTTTGCGCCTGAAAAATCTGTAAGATAGGCGATCCCATTACTAAAATCAGCGCTGCTTAAGTCAGCATTCATTAAGCTTGTGCCATTAAAGACAACGCCCCGGAGGTCTGCCCCTTTGAAGTTTGCATCCTTAAAATTGGCATCGGCAAATTCAGCTTTAACCAAATTTTGCCCAGAGAAATCTTTGTTGATAGTCTCGTTGTCATCGATCGCCCGAATTGCCGCCGAACTCGCTGCATAAGCAGGATTGGGCAGAAATTGAGCCGAGAGCAATAGCACAATCAAGAGTCCGAAGAAAAGACGAAATAACCGCATAAAGAATGTACTTAGAAATTAGCGTTCCTTCGTCAAAGTAACACTTGCAGCCTTGAAAGAAAGTATTCTTCCCACAAACGCCGCTATTTTTGCGAGTTTTTTGGTCGTTTCCGCTTAATCTTCCTGGGGTTGCTCACTCCATAGGGATGTTGTTTGTCTCAAGCTGAGAAAATCTCCGTTTCCCAAAATTAAATGATCCAGCAATGGAATGCCCAAAAACTGCGCCCCTGAGAGTAATTGGCGAGTCAATGTCAGATCTTCCTGGCTCGGTTCCACATTTCCAGACGGGTGATTGTGGGCAACGATAATCCGAGTTGCTCCCTGTTTTAGCACTTCTCGAAAGATTTCACGGGGATGTGCCAGGGTTTCGGTTGCGGTGCCAATACTGACCACGCGAGTGCCCAACAGCCGATGTTTTACATCTAAAAAGACGACAGCAAACCGCTCTTGAGCTTGCCACATCAAATCGTGACTCAGGGCTGCTGCTGCCACAGCCGGATCGTCAATCAGCGTCGTTTCGGCAGGACGAGATTGAAAGACTCGCTTACCCAGTTCGATCGCTGCCAAAATTGTAGTTGCCTTTGCCTCCCCAATCCCAGGAACCCTGGTCAACTCAGCCACCGTCACCGTTCGCAAAGCAGATAGCGGATCGTGTTGATATTTGCCCAACTCATGCAGCAAATATTGCCCTAGACCTACTGCTGAAAGTTTTCCGGCTCCTTGCCCTGTTCCTAACAAAATTGCAATCAGTTCCGCCGTCGCAAGATGCCGTGAACCATAAGACATTAAACGTTCGCGGGGACGTTCGCTTGCAGGCATATCTGCAACTTTGAGGGAATAAGTCATGGATGCACCAAAGAACTTTGGGAAAAACAAGAATATTGTTCAGTTATTCCCAAAATCGGCGCTTTTAGCACTTTTTTTGAGAGTGCATTAAAAATTAGTGGGATGAGGAGCGATCGCTGCGGTAAAGCTAGCAATTTAACCTGCGGAATCAGGTTTACTGTGGGCTTCAAGCAGAGAGCGCAGCGTTTCTTGCTGCTGTTGCCATTCCAAGTCAGTGTGTGCAAATGGAAATCTGACCACTCTAGCATTAAGAGATCGACGGCTGAACAATGCTTCTAAGGCATCCAAGGCATCACGATGCTGTAGCACGTAAGCTTTCAATTCTTGTTTTGACATCGCGTTGAAATCTGGCTTTATCATTAATAAACTCCCAAATTCCACAATTATTTTTGCATCTCTTCACCCACAAGTTTTCAAGCAGAGCCTAGAAACCAGACACAACCATAACTTTAAAAATGGCTAGAATCCTTGCACCTTAAGCTTGACAGGTCTGGACGCGAGAGAAGAAACACCAAACCCAAATCTCGGCAATCATCGCAGGATCAAATACAGGATCAATTCCCGTAGGAAAACTAAAACCCCCAAACGCAGGATGCATTCCCCTCCCAGGAAACTCTCCCACGAGCCAGTTTGGTGTTAAGTGACTCAAAAACTTTCTCGATCGTTGTAGGGGAATAGGCAGATGGTTCTTCTGCCATAGGGGCTGGCTCAGCGAGGAGATGTTTCTTTTTTAACTTAAAAATCTAGCGCTATCCAAACATCTACCCATTTTCGAGGGATTGCTTTGTGTTTCCTCTTACCTGATACTCTGATGCAGAGCGATTTGGTTGCGAGGAGTTAGACTTTGCCAACTGCTGAACAAGGTATTCGATCACTCCTATCTTTGTGGTTCGCCTCGACGAGCGCACGGGTAATGTGTTTATCTTGGCAGGAGATAACATAGAGATGGAAATCTATCGCAATGGTCTTTGGAGATTCTTATGATTCAGCCTGACTTCAATACCATGACCAAGGTTGAGCTAAGAGCTTATGTAATTGCCCATCGCGCTGATGAGGCTGCATTTCGTGCCTTCGTCGATTGCTTTACCGCTGAAGCGTCTCCAGGGACTTTTGATATCCCAAAATCACCCGCCGAGATTGAGGAAGTTGAAAGCTTAATTCGGCAAAAGTTAGAGCAATTGAAGACAGGCTAAAACCCCTTGAGTACCGCATCAGTTGAGTGGCGATCGCCTCTAGCACGGTAATTTCAGCATGGTCAGCAAGAGCAGTGGCAACGGGTCATCTTCTGCCAGTTTGCGACTAATTCCTGGCGACTCCATCTTGACGGGCGGCGCGTTGAACAGCAGCAGCAACAGCAGTTGCGACGCGATCGTCAAAAACCGAGGGAATGATGTACTCAGCGTTGAGATCGGAGGGTTTGACCAGTTCCGCGATCGCGTGGGCTGCTTCCAAATACATACTGGTGGTAAAAGTTTGAGCGCGACAATCAAGGGCACCACGAAACAGTCCTGGAAATGCCAACACGTTGTTGATTTGGTTGGGATAATCGCTGCGCCCCGTTGCCATGACTGCCACATCTTGAGTAATGAGTTCGGGCTGAATTTCAGGAATCGGGTTTGCCATCGCAAAAACAATGGGGTCTTTTGCCATGGATCGCACCATTTCGGGCGAAACCACTCCTGGCGCACTCACCCCCAAAAAAACATCGCTGTCTTTCATGGCATCTGCCAAGTTACCGCCTTGCTCCACGGCAAATTCGCGCTTTTGATCATTCAGGTCGGCGCGATCGCGAGACAAAATCCCCTTGGAATCACACATACAGATATGCTGAGCATCGGCTTTTCGTAGCAATCGGGCGATCGCCACTCCTGCCGCACCTGCCCCATTGATCACAATTCGCACCTCTGCCATTTGTTTTTTCACTACCTTCAACGCATTCAGCAGCGCGGCTAAACTGACGATCGCGGTGCCGTGCTGGTCATCATGAAAAATCGGAATATTCAGTTCGCGCTGGAGTCGTGCCTCAATTTCAAAACAGCGGGGTGCCGCGATATCTTCCAAATTCACGCCGCCAAACACCGGGGAAATTCGCTTCACGGTTTCCACAATTTCATCGGTGTCTTGGGTTGCCAAACAAATCGGAAACGCATCCACGCCGCCAAATTCTTTAAATAGCATTGCTTTTCCTTCCATCACGGGCATGGCGGCTTCCGGTCCTAGATTACCCAATCCTAAAACAGCACTGCCATCGGTGACGATCGCCACCATATTTTGCTTAATCGTCAGGTTATACACTTCTTCAGGATTGTCGGCGATCGCCGAGCAAACCCGCCCTACTCCAGGCGTATATGCCATTGCCAGATCTGCCTGTCCTCGCAGCGGAATCCGACTATTCACCGTGATTTTGCCGCCTCGATGAATGGTAAAAGTGCGATCGTAGACATTGATCACCTTGGTTTCTGGCAGCGCCTTAACCGCAGCCACAATCGTTTCAGCATGTTCAGTGCTAACACAGTCCACGGTAATATCTCGCACAGAAACCTGACGAGTTTGCTCAATCAGGTCAATTTGCCCCATGCTGCCGCCCAAGGTCGAAATTGTTTTCGTCACGTTTGCCAACATACCAGGGCGATTGGGAAACTGAAAGCGAATGGTCAAACTGTAACTAGAATTGGGGGTCAGGCTAGGTGTCAGATCTGTCATGATGCCTCGTTAAGTTATAAACACAATGCTTTTTGCAGAGCATCTGAAAGTTTAGTCAGTATGCCAAACTCTAAACGTTCTTTCATGACTTAGCTTAAAAAAATATAAGTTCCGCAACTGTACTCAGCCACACCAAACTCAGTCATATCAATCCTCAGCTTTAGTTAGTTCTTTTATGTACGGCGCTCTGCCCACCGAATAAACCCGCTACACTAAGGGCAATCCTGACGTAGAGAATGGATCGGATGATGGTCGATTTACTGCTACTCTCTGATGAACCTGCCAGTCCTGATGCCAGCCAATGGGTCACAGAGAACGATATACCTGTGGATAACTTTGCTTCCGAAAAACAACAGCGCCTTCTGGTTGGTTCCCTTTATAGTTCTTTGAAGGGGCAAGTCTTTCTGTCTGCGGCAAATGTGGGCGTTTACCACACGGCTGCTCAGCCTGCCATTGTGTCTGATGTGTTGGTTAGCTTTGATGTACAAGTTCCAGACAATTGGTGGGAAAAACAGCATCGTTGCTACCTGGTTTGGAACTTTGGTAAACCGCCCGAAATTGTCATTGAAATTGTTTCTAATCAGGTGGGCGATGAACTGGGCACAAAGTACCAGATTTACGAACATATGCGCGTCAGCTACTACGTTGTGTATGACCCCAATCGGCAACTCAGCGATCGCCCTCTCCGAATCTATGAACTGCGGGGACGGCACTATGTCGAACTGGAGGAGCAATGGCTAGACCAGGTTGGCTTAGGGTTGACCTTGTGGCAGGGAAACTTTGAAGAACGACAGGATACCTGGTTGCGCTGGTGCGATCGCGATGGGGTGGTGCTGCTGACGGGGGATGAGAAAGCAGACCAAGAGCAACAGCGGGCAGATCGGGCAGAGCAGGGACAACAAGCCGCGATCGCTCAATTATTGACAATGGGCATGACTCCAGACCAAGTTGCAGAAACCCTTGGCTTGTCGCGTCAGGGTGTAGAACAAGTGACGAATAAAAAAGCCTGATTAAAAAGGCTGATATCAGTTCTAAGCCCCTACTGTTTCTCCTGCCGCTACTAAACCCAAAAGAACAACAGACACCCAGTCCGGATTTTATTCATCAGTCGATGTTTAACTGACAAAAGGGGGGGACACGATCGCGTCTCCTCTATTCAACTACTGGTCAGGAACCGCTTTTGATGTTGTCATCTTCATCTTGTTTCTGGTCAAACACCTGTCATCACACCAGCAATTCCCAACCGATTAAGGAATAATAATTCTTAGGGGGTTAATATTCTTTTACTCCACTTCATCCCATGATACGCATCGGTCTTTTGCATTCATTAACTGGCTCAATGGCAATCAGTGAGCGATCGCTGGTTGACGCGGCGCTGATGGCGATCGCCGAAATTAATCAGGCGGGTGGTGTACTCGGTCAGGCG
Organism: Sivoneniella epilithica UHCC 1019; assembly: GCF_040830845.1. Lineage (NCBI taxonomy): Bacteria > Bacillati > Cyanobacteriota > Cyanophyceae > Leptolyngbyales > Leptolyngbyaceae > Sivoneniella > Sivoneniella epilithica. The sequence continues at coordinate 131,284 of NZ_JBFPDP010000007.1, read as the reverse complement.
ATCACGCCCATTATTGAAGATGGAGGTTCTAATGAAAAAATATTTGCTCAAAAAGCCAGAAAACTGATCCAGCAAGACAAAGTTGCCACGCTATTTGGCTGTTGGACTTCTGCCTGTCGCAAAGCCTTAGTACCCGTTTTGGAAGAGTTTAATACTCTGTTATGGTATCCTCTGCAATACGAAGGTTTGGAAGAATCCCAGCATATTTTCTATACGGGATCATGCCCCAACCAGCAGGTTCAACCCGCTTTAGAGTGGCTGGTCAAGCATCATGGCAAGCAGTTTTACTTAGTCGGATCAGACTATGTGTTTCCGCGCACCGTTCACAAAATTATTCAGGCTCAGGTGAAAGGCTTGGGTGGCACTGTGATAGAAGAAGCCTATGTGCCTTTAGGCGGCAAGGATTTTACTCAAATTCTCGATCGCATTCTGCATCTACAGCCTGATATCATCTTCAACACGCTCAACGGCGATAGCAATCTGGCATTTTATCGGCAGTATCACCAAGCGGGAATTCAGCCTATTCACATGCCGATTATGGCAGTTAGTGTTGCCGAGCCAGAACTCCAAAGCATCGCCACCGAAGCCGCAGGCACCTACGCCAGTTGGAGTTATTTCCAAAGTTTAGACACGCCCCAAAATCAGCAGTTTGTCAAAAATTTTCAGGCGAGGTATGGAGCCGATCGCGTCACCAGTGATCCCATTGAAACTGCCTATACTCAAGTGTATTTGTGGAAGCACACTGTAGAAACGGCGAGATCGCTAGAGATTGATGCAATCCGAGCCGCTGCCCTTGGGCAAACCTTTGACGCACCTGGCGGGTCAGTGCGAATTGATGAAACCCAACATCTTTGGAAAGATTGCTATCTGGGCAAAGCACAGCCCAATGGACAGTTTGAAATTGTGGATCAGAGCGATCGCCCCATCCAACCCCTACCCTGGCTCGGTATCAAGCAACTGCGCGATCCCGTCCTGCAAGACTTGATTGTAAATCTACTCGCAGAAGTGCCCCAAGCGGTGCAGCATATCTCCCAGCTAGAGCAAAAATCTCAGGAGCTAGAAACTGCTCTAACCCAATTGCAAAGCGAAACCACAGCACGACAACAAACCGAAGCCGAACTTCAGGCAATGTTCACGGCAATGAATGATTACGTGGTTGTTCATGATGGGCAGGGGCAATATCTCAAAGTCCTGTCTACTCAAGCCAGCATCGCATACAAACCAGAAATTACTCGGATTGGCAAAACGCTCCATGATGTTTTGCCTCCAGAACAAGCAGATAGACATCTATTTCACATTCAGCAGGTTTTGCAAACTCAGCAGGCGACCAATGTTGAGTACCAACTGCCGATTCAAGGCGAGATCCACTGGTTTTCTGCCCATATTGCGCTCCTAACAAAAACTACCGTCATTTGGGCAGCACGCGACATTAGCAACTTGAAACGCACCGAGGCAGAATTGCGGCAAAGTGAACATAAAAAGCGGGCGCTGCTGGAGATCATTCCTGATTTAATGTTGCAGATGAACCGCGACGGAATTTATTTGGATTTTATTCCGCCCACTAATTTCAACGTGGTTGGGGAAGACCTGATTGGTAAAAGCGAGTATGAAGTGATGCCGCTGAGTCACGCCAAAAAGCGAATGTATCACGTTGAACTGGCACTGCAAACGGGCAAACTGCAACTCTTTGAATCGACCTTGGAAGTCAATGGGGTGATTCAGTATGAGGAGTCGCGGATTATTCCCTTTGGCGAAAATGAAGTGCTGATTATTGTGCGAGATGTCAGCGATCGCAAGCGATCGGAACTTGCCTTAGCTCAAGCCCATGCAGAAATTGTTTTGCTGAATGAACAGTTGAAATCAGAAAACTTGCGGATGGGGGCGGAGTTAGCAGTAACTCGTCGGCTACAAGAAATGGTGCTGCCGCGAGATGCGGAACTGCAAGCGATCGTACCTTTAGATATTGCGGGATTTATGCAATCCGCCGAAGAAGTGGGCGGCGATTATTACGATGTGGTGCAGCACAACGGCAAAGTGCGGATTGGCATTGGGGATGTTACTGGGCATGGTTTGGAAAGCGGCGTGTTGATGATAATGGCACAAACTGCCGTGCGAACCTTAATTGCCAATGGCGAAGAAGACCCCATCAAACTGATGAATACGATTAACAGTACTTTATATGACAATACGCGCCGGATGAAATCCCATAAAAACATGACCCTGTCGCTGCTTCAGTATGAAACAGGCGTGTTAAATCTTAGCGGACAGCATGAAGATGTCATTGTCTTGCGGACGGATGGCGCGATCGAAAGTTTTGATACCTTTGACCTGGGTTTTCCCTTGGGATTGGAAAAAGATATTAGTGCTTTCGTTGCTCAAACGAACATTCAGCTAAACCCTGGAGATGTGGCGGTGCTGTATACCGATGGGATTACGGAAGCGATGAATATGCAAAAACAGCAGTATGGCTTGGATCGGTTTCATCGAGTGCTGCAAAATAATCGCGATCGCCCTGCCACCGAAATCCGTCAGCATGTGATTCGCGATGTCATGGCATTTGTCGGCGATCAGCGTGTATTTGATGACATTACCCTACTGATCCTCAAACGCCGTTAATTGCTGTTAATTGTGTTCATTGCTGAGCAGTTCGTAGAGCGTAATCAAAGCAGAGTGATCTAATTCGCCTTTGCCTTGGGCAATTAGCGCGCTCATCAATTCAGTGACTTGAGCCGTGCCTAGTAGAGGCAAATTTAGCTCTTTTCCGGTTTGTAAGACGATGTTCATGTCTTTGCGATGGAGGTTGAGCTTGAAGCCCGGTTGGAAGGTGCGATCGAGCATTCGTTGACCGTGAACTTCCAAAACGCGACTTTGGGCAAAGCCACCCAGCAAGGCATCCCGGACTTTTGCCGCATCGACTCCTGATTTTTTTGCCAAAGTCAAGGCTTCGGCAACTGCCTGGACGGTCATGGCGACGACAATTTGATTGCAGGCTTTGGTCACCTGTCCGGCTCCGGCATCGCCGATATGGATGATGTTTTTGCCTATGGTTTGCAGGATAGGGAGCGATCGCCCAAATGCCGCCTCATCGCCACCCACCATAATCGACAACGTGCCTTGCTCTGCCCCAATATCGCCGCCCGAAACCGGGGCATCCAACGCATCGACACCGCTGAGTTTCAGAGCGTCGTAAAGTTTGCGTGAGGTTGCCGGGGCGATTGTTGAGTGGTCAACATACAGCATTCCAGGACGAGAGCCTGACAAAATCCCGCGATCGCCCAACACTACGGCTTCCACATCGGGCGAATCAGGCAGGCATGTCAGCACCACATCAGACTGTTGTGCAACTTCACTAGGACAGTTTGCCAGTTGCGCTCCTAAAGCCGCCAGTTCGTCCATTGCAGCCCGACTGCGATTAAAAACGGTGACGATATATCCCGCCTGAAGCAGATTTTTCGCCATGGGTTTTCCCATCAGTCCTAGTCCAATAAATCCGATATGTTCCATGAAGAAAAATATGATTAAAGACAGCCACTAGCGGCGCAATGATAGCCCAATTTAAGCAAAAATTTAACCCGAAAATGAATCATCCCATCATCGTTCAGCTTGAGTTGGGAAGAACCAATAATCCTCACGCATCCTGTCATGTTAGGATCTATGGAAATTCTAAAATTTGTACAAGAGGTTATTCATGCAAGCAGCGCTGCTCTTAGCAAAATTGCCCGAAGCTTATGCGATTTTCGATCCGTTAGTTGACATTTTGCCGATTATTCCAGTCTTTTTCTTGCTATTGGCGTTTGTCTGGCAAGCTGCCATCGGTTTTAGATAATCCTATTAGCGATTTCTTTGGAAGAGCAGATCATGATCTGCTCTTTTTTATGGGCGATCGCCCTCAAGATCACTCTCATTGATACAAACACTTCTCAAATTCAATGGCACACTGAATAAAGTCAACTTTTCCTGAAAGTGTCACAATTTAGATGCGATCGCCCTCTGAGTCCAAAAGTTTTATTCACCTGTGAACGTTGCTGTTTTCAATAGCAATTGTTTCTAGATTCAGTACAGCTTAATTTCATGCTTGAACTTTTAGCGGTACTTTCTGCCTCTGCTGCTGCGGGTTTCCGTCTTGCCCTGCCCCTGCTGCTGATTGGCTTGCTTTACGGTGAAAGCTTATGGTCTCAAGTACCGATTCTTTCTCATATGAACCCTTCGTTTGTTCTAGGTGTTCTAGTAGTCTGGTCTTTATTTGAGATATTTGCGTCTAAAAATCGCGCTGGTCAACGGCTTTTGCAAACGGTTCAACTGGTATTTAGTCCGATCGTAGGAGTCATTATTGGGGTCGCGATCGCGCGCATCACCACAAAACCCGAATGGCTAGTCTGGTTATTGGGTGCTACAGGCGGAGTATTAGCCCTAGTTTTGCAACTGGTTCAAACTGGTTGGATCTATCGGCTCAGACAGGTTCCAGTTTGGATGATTTTTGCCCAGGATGCTCTCTGCATTGCCCTTGTGTTTTTTGCGTTTGATGCTCCCACCCAGGGAGGACTAATTGCCATGTTGCTCCTGTGGCTTGCCATTCGTAGCTCTAAAGAATGGCACCAGTGGTATACCCAACAGTCAGGATCAAGGAAACAAGCCAGACCTAGGGATTACAAACAAGATCCCGATTGATAGAACTTGAGATATTGATAAAAAGGTATTGCTGAATTTGGGGATGAAATTTGTAGGGGCAATCCCTTGTGGTTGCCCTCCATCTCCGGCAGGGTAGGTACAAGGACTAACCCTACAGTCAGAAATCATACTTACATTCAGCAACGCCGATAAAAACTTGTATGAACCGCGATCAGTATTTTCTACAGCAGCCCGATCGCGTGTAAAAGCCCTCTTCCAGTAACCAATTCAACAATGACGGCAATAATTCCTAACATTGCCAGTCGTCCATTCCATACTTCCGCCGAGGTTGTTAAGCCCCATGCCCATCGCTCTTGGGGATACAACTTGACGTTTTCAATTTGCATCACATCTGCCAATTTACGACTTGGGGCAGCAAGAGCATCGGTGACTAAGCTTGCTAAATCACGAATAAACACCGGATGAGTATCCAAAGCAGGGACTCGATGAAAGTTCTCGATGCCTGATTCTTCGGCTAACTCCCGATATTCAATATCAATCTCTTGCAACGTTTCAATGTGTTCAGAGACAAAGCTAATCGGCACAACCACCATATCTTTCACACCTTGGGCAGCGAGATCTTGCAGGGCATCATCCGTGTAAGGTCGCAGCCACTCAACCGGCCCAACCCGACTTTGATATGCCAAGGTATGAGGATTGGGACGATTCAGCGTTTTCATGATGAGTTCGCTGCACGCTTCGATCTCACGCTGATAGGGGTCGCCGACTTCCTCAACATAGCTAACTGGCACACCGTGGGCACTGAAAAAAACATGCACCTGATCAGGATTTGAAAACTGGTCTAGCTCTTGGGTAATCAGTTGCGCCATCGCTTGCAAATAGCCAGGACTGTCGTACCAAGAGGGAATGACGGTGTGTTCAATTGTTTGAAGTTCTGGGTCATTTGCCAAAATCTGCTCTAGCAAACGAAAACTAGAGCCGCTAGTGCTAATAGAAAACTGAGGATACAGCGGCAAGATGACTAGCTGTTCAACGCGATCGCGCTTAATTTGAGCAACGGCTTCTTCGGTAAATGGATGCCAATAGCGCATTCCTACATAAACTGTCGCATCGTGTCCTTGTTGCTGAAGCTCAGCTTGGAGTGCTTGAGCTTGTTCATTGGTAATCCGACGCAGCGGCGATCCCCCGCCAATTTGCTTGTAATTCTCCTGAGATTTTTTCTCGCGCGAGGTTGAAATGAGCCACGCTAAAGGCTTTTGCAGCCAGGGAAATGGCAATCGAATAATTTCAGGGTCGGAAAATAGATTAAACAAAAATGGACGAACATCTTCCAACCGATCTGGTCCGCCCAAATTTAGCAATAAAACTCCAACTCGACCCATGACTGCAACGGCTTCCAATTTTTTAGATTTGTAACCGATTTTAACAGCATGGCAGAAGAAAGTGATTAAAAGATAGGCTAAACTTCTGAAAAAGCCTCATGTAAGCGGTTATAGACATTTTTCATTTTTCGAGGCGCGATAGGCTGCAAATCTCTCTGTTGCTCGTTTTCCGATATAAAACTTGATAACCTTAGCAGCCTCGTAGTTTCAAGAGTAGTTTCAAGAACTGGTTTGCGATCGCAATGGACTCACCCGTTGATACCAAAATTGCTCAAATCAATCAGCGGCTCAAACTTGCCCAATTAGGGCTGCAAATTGAGCGCCGTGGACAAAAGTTAGGCTTGCGGGGAACACTACCACCGCGACTGGGGAGCGATCGCCTCAAGCCTTATCAACAGCGGCTCAGTTTGGGTTTTCCTGCCACGACTGCTGGGTTAAAACAGGCTGAGCAGGAAGTCAAAGTGATTGCAGGGCAACTGATTGAAAATCGCTTTGATTGGCGAAACTATGTGGCTGGGGTCGGTTGGGGTCGGCTCGATCAGCTAGGACTGACGCAGCAAATTCGAGCGTTTGAACGCCACTTTAAAAATGAACCCAAACGAGCAAGCAATCCTACCTCAACCCAAACCACCTGGGAGTTTGCCTATGCGCCCTACCTGCGAAAACTGGAGGCGATCGCTGAGTCTAATCCCAGTCTTAGCTTGGTGGAAGCCATTTATGCCACGGTTCGCACTACCGAAGTGAATAGCCGCAGTCGCCAAGTCTGCTGTACGGCATTCACCGCGTTTGCCACATTTATTCAGCTTGCCCTACCCGAAGATCTAAAAAACTATTGGGGCAGCTATGGCACCACTCAAACTCAGGTGCGCGACTTGCCCCCGGATGAACTGATTCTGCAAACTTGGGCAGCGATTCCTAATCCAAGCTGGCAGTTTGTTTACGGCATCATGGCAACCTATGGCTTACGGAACCACGAAGTTTTTTTCAGCGATTACTCTGCCCTGCAAAGTGGCTCAGAGCCGACTATTCAAGTTCTCAGCACCACCAAAACTGGACTGCATGAAGTGTGGCCCTTTCATCCCGACTGGATTGATCGATTCAATCTTCGATCGGGCACTCTGCCGCCGATTCAAACCGACTTGGCAAAAACAACGCTTCAACGAGTTGGGCAACTGGTTAGCGTTCAGTTTCGGCGCTATAACCTACCCTTTTCGCCCTACGATTTGCGCCATGCGTGGGCAGTGCGAACTATTCACATTGGCTTACCCGATACAGTTGCCGCCCGAATGATGGGTCACTCAGTCGGCGTTCACACGCGCACTTATCATCAGTGGATGACTCGCCGCGATCAACAACAGGCAGTGGATAATGCGTTGGCGCGTAGGAGATAGTAAAAGTGCGAGGTGCGGAGGACGGAGGACGGAGTGCGGAGTTGAGAATTTGCAGCCGTTTTTCCATTTACATTCTCTGTTTATGAGACGCAGGCTGTATGGAGGAAAATCACGATCTTTGGGTAGGTATGAAAGCCGATCGCAAAGGAGGATAAAGATAATAACAGCGAGGAGGAAGTATGGAGATTGCACGATATATCAGCGCTGATCCAGCAATCCATCACGGAGCGCCAATCATCACAGGAACGCGCGTCCCAGTGTGGCTGATTATTGGCTCGTTAGCAGGGGGGATGAACAAAGAAGAGGTGATGCGGGAATACGAACTGACCAAAATTCAGGTAGAAGCTGCCCTTGCCTACGCTGCGGACTTGGTGAAACAAACCGAAGTCGTGCCTTTGGGGGCATAAGCCTTAAATATTTTGGTGGATGAAAATATGCCTCGTTCTTTAGCTCCACAGATCGCAGCGATCGACTTTTCAGTCCAAGATGTGAGTGATATTGGGCTACGAGGCAGATCGGATGTTGAAGTGATGGAAGCAGCGATCGTAACTAATGACTAAGCCAATAGAAGACTGCAATGCTTAAAGAGGATTTTCCTGATATTAACGACTGGGATGAACTTCATAGAATTCTTCGTAGTGTTCCACTCATTGAAAATTCTCAGGATCGCCGCAACCTTCTCAAAAATTGTCGGGTAGATAAAATCTACATAGATAATTTGCATTTGGATAATGCAACTACAGCAAGTTTTGTTAATGAACTAACCAGTTATTTGTCAGACAAATATATAAACAATTCCGATCCTCCAATATGGGGATTTATTAATAAGAAACCAATACTAGCTAAGTTTTTGGAAAATCTAACTGTCTCAGACTTATACATTCAATCCAATGATGATAGAGCCTTCGTTATAAACTTTGTTGAGAGATGGAGAGGTGGATTTGGGGCAAAATTAGTTTCTTATCGTGCAACATATCGACAACTGCTTAGAATTAGAAAAAAATCACACTCTGAAAGGGAGCGTTTACAGAATAAGTTAAAAGAAATTAAGCAAGAATTAAATTTAGGGCAGCAGATATACCAAGAAATCGAATCTGATGCTCAAGAAGACGAACGAAAGAGAAAATGGAAAAAAAATTGCGGAATAGCTTTACTGTTGGGGCTAACAGTTTTGGGTATTTATCTTCGCCATGGGCAAACAACCCCGACCCCAACTCCAACAACCCCGACCCCAACTTCAACAACAACCTCGACCCCAACTTCAACAACAACTCTGCCCCCAGCTTCAACAACTCCGACCCCAACTTCAACAACTCCGACCCCAACTTCAACAACAACAATAACTCCAATCGGTTATACCCGAGGTTGGATGTTTATTGGCAAAATTACACGGAATTCAAGTGGCGATGATATCCTCAAACCACCCACCATCTATCCGCGTATGATTCCTCAGAGTGGAGCGATTGTGGAAGTCATAGAAACAACTAATATCAGATCTGATCAGCCACAAGCACCAGATTTTGATTATGCCCAGCAGGAGATTTTAGGATGTGTAGTTCCTGGGGAAAAGGTGAAGATATTGCAAGTAGAAATTGTACCCAATCAAGCCGTTTGGGCAAGAGTTCAAAAATACGGTGACAATCCTACCTTTTCACCCAGATGTCCTAGCAATGGCATTCGTGCTTTGTGGTAGAGACTAAACTTTGTAGATTGGATTTTGGCGGAACCAATACATTTGGGATTTTGACGGAACCAATACATTTGTGAGTGTTGATAGGATTTAGCCAAGGACTAGCTATTGCGTTAAGCGATCTCAATGAGGTTAAGCGATCGCGGTTTGTTGAGTGGGGGCGATCGCTCAAGGTCTGCGATCATGTTGAAACGGGGCGATCGCGGTTTGTGGGAGGCGATCGTTCAAGGTTTGCGATCGCGATGATGCTAGAAGTCAAGCAGCACTGCTAACTGCTCTATGATGAAATCAGACTTTTTGATTCGTTAGATCAATAGCTTGGCTATATGGAAAAACCAACCACGGAGCTTAAATGGTGCAAATCACGATCGACCTGCCCCAAGATATAGAGCTAGACGAAACCATTCGCCAACACGCCGAATCCAGAGCGCGTGAATCCTATGTGATGGAACTGCTCCGCTACGGCAGCATCAGCACAGGCTACGCCGCTAAAAGCCTCAAGCTCAGCCGCTTGGAAATCCTTGATCTCATGGGACAGTACAAAATTTCGATTTTCCCCGAACAACCTCCTGAAGAGCTTGCCCAGGAAGTTGCTGCTACTCGCCGCCTGATTCAACCGTGATCATCGTCTCCAACACTACGCCTCTCAGTGAACTCGCCAAAATTGATTGCCTTGATGTGCTGCAAATTCTATTTCCTAGAATACTGATTCCGCCATCCGTTTATACCGAACTAACCACGGGCAATCACCCCGCCGCGATCGCAATTCCTGCCGCCACCTGGATCGAAACCCAAGAGGTCAGTCAGCCGGAGAGAATTGAACAATTTCTGCAAACTCCAGGACTCGATCGTGGCGAATGTGCCGCGATCGCTTTGGCAGAAGAGCTTAACGCCGATCGCCTGCTGATGGACGAGCGGGCAGGGCGCAGATAGCCGAAAAACTAGGGCTACCCGTCATTGGCACAATTGGGATTCTGCTCCTAGCAAAAGAGCAACGAATTCTGAGTGCGATCGCCCCGCTACTCGACCGTTTAATCGCTCAAGGCAAGTGGATTAGTCCCGCGTTTTATCACCAAGTTCTGCAAATGGCAGATGAAGAGTCATCCCACGACGATCCTACACAATCGCAACGGTAAACAATTTTCGGCAGTCAGGCTAAAGAGACTGGAGGAAAGCATCATACAACTCACGAGCAATTTGCCTATAGCATCTTTACCTTAGCCAAACCGAACTGCGGTAAGAACTCGATATCCTTATTTCAGCAATCGCGGATCGCTCTCGTTTTGCCAGCAATCTATTTCATATCGTAGCCGAACAGGTTGGGGTTCACTTCATCTAGCTTGAGGTCTGCCAAGCCATATTCTGCCCAACGGCGATCGCACAACGCAGCAGTATCAGGATCAGGCTTCAGGGTTTCACTCCAAGGGCGATCGCTTTCGGGCGATATCTTAGTCGTAGCATCAATCCCCATGCGGCTACCCAGTCCAGGTTTTTCGGTAGCAAAGTCGAGGGAATCAAACGGATTATTCGGCAAGATAAACACATCTCGCGCCGGATCGACTTTGGAGGTAATCGCCCAGACGACCTGACGCGGATCGCGGATGTTGATATCTTTATCGACCACGATGACGAATTTGGTGTAGTTGAACTGAGGTAACGCGCTCCAAAATGCCAACGCCGCCCGACGAGCTTGACCGGGATAGGTTTTCTCAATCGAAATCACTGCCACTTTATAAGACAGTCCTTCCATCGGTAGGAAAAAGTCGATGATTTCGGGCACCTGTTGCCGCAAGATTGGCGTGTAGACCCGATTGAGGGCGATCGCCATCATCGCATCTTCCTTGGGCGGACGACCGCTAAACGTAGTCAGGTAGATCGGATCTTTGCGGTGAGTCATACAGTGAAAGTGCAGTAGCGGAGCCTTTTCATTCACGCCGCCGTAATAGCCCATGTGGTCGCCAGCAGGTCCATCCACGCCTGTTTCACCCGGCGTAATCGTTCCTTCCAGCACAATTTCAGAGGCGGCAGGCACTTCCAAATCTACAGTTTTGCATTTGGCAAGATGGACACCCGATCCGCCATAAATGCCAGCAAACAGCCATTCCGATAAGTCCACAGGCAAAGGGGTTGCCGCCGCCATGATGATCAGCGGATCGACTCCGAGGGCGATCGCTACTTCCAGCTTTTTGCCCATCTCCGCTGCTTTTCGCAAATGGCGCGTCGGACCTCGGACAGACAACCACTGCACCGTCATCGTGTTTTTCGACTGTAACTGCAAACGATACACGCCCACATTCGGAATCTTTGTCTCTGGGTCTTTGGTGATCATCAAGCCCAAGGTCACCACCTTATCCGCATCGCCGGGGTAAACTCGCAGCAGCGGCAGTTTGGTCAAATCCACTGCGTCGTCTTTCAAGACCACTTGATGACAGGGCGGAAACAGATCGCGATCGGGTTTCGCCCGAATCACATCAAACAGCGCCTTACCCAGTTCCACCGCCTGAGAAATCTTTTTTGGCGGACGCGGTTGATACAGCAGCGCCAATTTTTTACCGAGGGTTTCCAGTTCTTCGGGTTTCTCCATGTTCATCGCCATACACACCCGCTCCACGGTGCCCATCAAGTTAATCGCCACGGGATAGGCTGACCCTTTGACATTTTCAAATAGCAACGCCGGACCACCCGCTTGCAGCAGCCGATTCGCAATTTCAGCAATTTCTAGTTCTGGATCAACCAATGCCTGAATGCGTCGCAACTGTCCCCGCTGCTCAAGCTGTTGAATAAACCCTCGAAGATCACGCGCCATGATGAAGAACTGTAAAGACCTCCTCTCATTATGAAGCGCAAAATGCCGCGATCGCTTGTTCTCTCAAAAATGAATTTAGTAAAGAATTATTGAAGTTAGCCGGAATGATGATGCGGCATTAGCTTTATCAGAGCGATCGTGCTGAAATACACTGAAAATTTGGGGGATGACTTCAGAACGTGAATTAACCCTGAGCTTTCGGGGATAAACGCCTAAAACAGGAAGTTATAGAGAAATGTTCTACACTCATAGAAAAGTAAAAATAATACATAACTGCTGAATGAAAAGTTATGGACGAAGAGGTTCGCTTTTTTTGACTGGAGAAATTGTATGGAAGTTAAATATCTTGGGGAAGAACTTTCGGTTGGTGATCGTTTCTTCTACTGCAATTCCGTCGGGAGGAATAAAGTTAAAGAATTGATTACTCTATGGAAGAATAAAGTCATAGATCTGCAAAATGGTGAGTCGGCTTACATCGCTGTGGAGTGGGATACTTTTGTTGATGAGATCATGGGTCTTCCAAGTCTAAGATGCCTCAAGGCAATAAAACAGGGAGAGAAAGTCAAGATATATTCTGTTGAGGCGGTTGATCCCATTTATGATGTTTACGACGAAGATTACTGGCTATGGACATTCTCGGATTCAGAATCATCCCAAGCGTCATGCGCGTTGACTAGGGAACTTTGTTTGGCTGAGTATAGTATGGAAAATTTTATTGATTTGTTAATCTATTCAGATAGTCACCAAGCAATAAGTATCGCATGACAATCCCAAAATCTTATCGGTTCGCGATCGCAAATTCTCTCAAGGGCGATCGCTCAATCGTTTGGGCATGAAGGTCGCGATCTCCTCCTCAAGCTAAAATCAAGGGATGAAGTCGCGCCAAGGTCAGATGGATGACAGTTCGACAACCGAGGTATAGCAAAGAAGAGTTCGCTCGTCGTGGGGATGAGATCTATGAGTCGCAGGTGCGATCGCAGGTCGAGTCAGGCAATCACGGCAAAATCGTCGCGATCGACTCAAATCATAGAGATTAAAAGTAAAATTGAGCCTTTAGTTTTTATGGGGCAACACCGTTTTGAGCCGGATTCAAGTCTTAAACTTACAGAGTCTTAATCAAGGGCTTCCGGCTATTACACCCGCTTTTGGAGCCGCGATCTCAGAGGCAGGTGCAATATGTCTAACTGATGAAGCTCATGAGCCAGGAGTAACCCTCGAAGTTGAGGGAGAATTCTCCACCAGATTGCAGTTGAATTGGCAGCCCGTCACGGAACAAGCGCGGCGATGCTGGAATGATGAGGAATATACAACCGAGCAAGCTGCTTATGGAATTGCATTTCTGCTAATTCTGCAATTAACCAATCTCACAGTTATTGAGCGTTCTCGCAAAGGAACCGGATTTGACTACTGGTTAGGTATTCACGATTCAACCGTTAAGCTGCCATTTCAAAGAATGGCTCGGCTAGAAGTCTCTGGAATTCGTAGAGGCAATCGGAGTCAAATCAATGCCAGAGTTAAGCAGAAAACTGAGCAAACCCGCGCATCTGATGCAGAAGGGTTGCCAGCGTATATCATTGTGGTAGAATTCAACCGCCCAATTTCTATCATTAGTGCAAAGCACAACCCCAAAGGAACCTTACTCTAATGAGCCAGATTCAAGCGCTCCATCAACAAGCGATGAATTTAGCCGAAGCAGCGGCAGTCGCTCGTCTAAGAGGTGCGATTGAACAGGCTACACAGATAACACGTCAAGCCTTTGAACAAGAAGCCCAAGCCGCTACTTTAGTCGCTAGCGATCTTGATGCAGAACCCACTCGTTCTGTCCTTCACCGAAGCGCTGCATCTCTAGCGATCGAATGTGGCGAGTTACGAGCCGCAGAACGCCTGATCGCAACTGCATTATCGGGCAATCCGCCTCCAGAGATTGCTGAAGAACTCAAAGATTTATTCATCCAGATCAATTTGAACCAATATCTGAAACGTCAGGGGATTGACCTTGACATCAAGGCATTGCAAGGGTTGGTCAATCAATAGGGTTTGTCGATGGCACGGTCTAACAAACGGGTTGCAGCGGACGGTATTGAGATCTCGGTTAGGATGCAAAGGTTACGAGCCGCCGGTGATTGCGAACGTTATGCCACAAGTCATTCTGATCTGTTCGCGATCGCAAATTCTCTCAAGTGCGATCGCCCGCTTGTGGGTATGAAGGGCGCGATCTCACAACCAACCACAAGCTCTGGAGTCCGCGATCGCCTGCCCAAGCTAAAATGAAGGGGTCAAGTTGCACCGAGGTCAATCCTATGGCAGTTCACCAGCGACGGTACAGCAAAGAAGAGTTAGCTCGACGTGGGAAAGAACTCTATGAGTCTCAGATTCGTCAACAAGTCGAGCCAAATAACTTTGGCAAAATCGTCGCAATTGACATTGAAACGGGGACATTTGAAGTCGCTGACGATACCTTAGTTGCCTCAGATCGCCTGTTGGAGAGGTGCCCGGATGCTCAAACCTGGTTTATCCGCATTGGACATCGTGGAGTCCATCGCTTCGGTTGGCATGGGGTATCAGAGAGAGCATGATGATAGGGGTTGTGAATGTGAATAGCGAAGCGATGCTCCGTGTCGTCGTAGGTGATTTGGAGACACAACGGATCGTAGTTGATGCAGTAATTGATACAGGATACACTGGGCATCTGACTTTGCCACCATCCACCATTGCAGCGCTGAATCTTCCTTGGCGTGGTAGCGAAGAGGGCATTCTTGGAGATGGAAGAAATGTTTGATGTTTATTCAGCAACCATAATTTGGGATGGGGAATTTAGAACAATCAAAGTTAACGAATCAGACACAGATCCACTGCTCGGTATGAGCTTGTTGTATGGCTATGAAGTCTGTATTCAGACAATCGATGGTGGTGCTGTAACAATCAAAGCTTTGTTGAGGTAAATAGAGTCAAACTGTTGAACGACGCGGTCTAACAAGTCGTTGGGGATGTAACCAAAATCTGATCTGTTCACGATCTCAAATTTTCTCAACTGCGATCTCTCAATCATTTGGGCATGAATGCCGCGATCGCAAATTCTCTCAAGGGCGATCGCCCGCCCAAGTTAAAATTAGAGGGTCAAGTCGCACCAAGGTCAGATAGATGACAGTTCGACAACCCAGATATAGCAAAGAAGAGTTTGCTCGCCGTGGGGATGAGATCTATGAGTCTCAGGTGCGTCCTCAAGTTGAGGCAGGCAATCATGGCAAGATTGTGGCGATCGACATTGAAACTGGAGCCTTTGAAGTTGCTGACGACATTGTGAAGGCATCCGAGCTTCTTCTTGCCAAGTATCCCGATGCTCAAACTTGGTTTATTCGGATTGGACATCGGGCAGTCTACCATTTTGGCGCACGGAGTCTGAGAGAAACTCCATGATGCAGGGTGTGGTAAATCAGAGTTGTGAGGCAATCCTTCCTATTGTAGTAAAGCATAATTCCACAACGCAATTGGTCGATACCGTGATTGATACAGGTTTCTCAGGCTTCTTAACCTTGCCCTCTAACATCATTGATGGTTTGGATTTAACTTGGAAGGGGCGTGATATCGCGACATTAGGAGATGGGACTTCCTGCATTTTTGACGTTTACATTGCCAGCGTGATTTGGGACGGGCAGTATCGCACCATTGACATCAATGAATCAGAAACAGTGCCTCTAGTTGGGATGCGATTATTGAGAGGTTACGATTTGCGGATTCAGACGATCGAGGGTGGTTCTGTTACGATTGAAGCCTTGCCAAACGTGAGTTAGGCACGATTTAACAGGGCATTATGCCGCAAGTCCTTGGTGGGGATGTGACCGAAATCTGATCATTTTCGCGATCGCAAATGCTCTCAAGTGAGATCGCCCGATCGTTTAGGTCTATTGATATGCTACTAACCCACTGATCCCTTACATCTGTGCCATCCAAGCCAAACAACGCTGCATTTGTTGATGCATGGTTTCTCGGTCTGCATGATAGCGACGACCATGACCCGGCAAAACCCATTCAAAGGAATACTCAGCCAGTTTATGCATTGATTGCGTTAGTTCTGTCCAGGAATACCAGCAGGCAGAACGAAAGGCGATTAGCTGATCGCGATCGCTCGACCAAGCGAGATGATCTCCCGAAAATAGAAAGGTATTGTTGTAAAGCAAAACCGTATGTCCTTTGGTGTGTCCCGGTACTGGAATAATTAGCAAATCGGGCGCTAACTGAATGGGATCAGATCCAGAAAGTTGCATTTCTACACCGCGAGTCCCCTGATTAATCTCATCCTTGTGCAAAACCCGCTCACAGTTAAAATGATCGTGAAACTTTTGATGATCCGCCACATCATCGCGATGGGTGAGATATAAGTACCGAATACCTCCCATCTCTTCTAAGCGCTTCACTAATGGAGGAGCAAAACGAGGCGAATCTACTAGCACATTTCCTTCTGGACGCTGGATGAAATAGCTAGCCGCACCAAAAGAATTTTCTGCATGATAGCCGCAGTGATAAACGGTCTCTGCAATATGAACCGGGAAACTTTGGTGAACGCTTTTAATATCTTGAGGCTTTTCAAGCGTACCGATGGATGCAGTAGGGCAAGCTAAGAGCGCTTGCATTGCTCGTAAGCGCTCGGCGGTATTGCTCGGTTGCTGTTGTACCGCAGATTGACTACCTATTTCATAATATATATCTGGAGCCATCCAGCGGCATGTATCACAATTAATGCAACTGGAATCTACATAAAAATCACCGTCAATGTTTTCGGAACGGCGTTGGGTGAGGTGAGCCATATCAAGCCTAGGTTGACAATTAACTATGGGTCATTTGGATGTTTCATCTATTCCTATTCTAAGATTCTGATTGGGTAATCAGCCCATCGCTATAAACCCGAAGCCGCCGTCCACGCCAGTAAACATTTTGTCCGTAGGAACCCATCACCCAAATGGTGAAACTGAGCAGATCGCGTAGTGGCACTGCCCACAGCCAGCGAATCAGATTGGGGGCTACCATGCTGCGGATAGAGATCAATATTTGAATATAACGAACCAGAAAGCAAATTAGGGTAAGGGCGATCGCCCACGTTGCAAAATGAGATATCAGTAATAGGGGCACACAAAAGACGGTAGCATGGCAAAAAATCATTGAATAATACTGTGCGCCCCGATTAAAGCGAATCGTTCGTGCCCAGCGTAGTTCTCGTTGATAAACATCTCTAATGCTTTCTGTGCCTGTATCTGACTCCAGCACATAGCGCGATAGTTCCACTATATAGCCTGCGCTAGCGGCTCGTTTGCCGATATTGTAATCCGATCCAATCCGATTTAAATGCAAGCCCCCATAGTTGATTAATGCATCACGACGAGTTGCGATCGTGGTTCCAATCGCACACTTCAGCCCGCCATCAATCGCCCGTGCAATCAATAAACTCGGAATAAAATCAAAACAACGCCCAAAAGAGGCGATCGCGGCACCTAGCGATCGTGGATTATGACCAATAAACGCACAAGTCACCATGCCCACGTTTGCATCCAACAGTGGAGTAGTCACGATCTCAATGTAATTCAGCGGCACCCGAACATCACTATCAACAAAAATAATCCAGTCATGCTGAGCCTCTTCTAATAAATAACTCAGGCTACTGTCCTTATAGTTAATTCCACGCGGTTTTAGCCCAGTAAAAACTCTTACCCTATCTGGAAAACTATCTGCTAGCGCCTTAAGTACTGGAATCGCTGGATCTTGTGGATCAACAACTCCAAACAAAACTTCATAGTTTGTATAAGTCTGACTACAAAGGGATGACCAATTTTCCCAAGCTCCTGCATCCAGCCCACAGACTGGAACCAAAATAGAAACAGGAGAAAAAGATATGCTAGCAGAATTGAGAGAAGAAGAGTTCTCTGCACTCTGGCTAGTAGTCGTTACTTGCGGTAGAGTAGCACTCGAATCAAAAAACCGACTAGTAAAAAAAGCACACCCCAAATAAAACGCGATTCCTCCAATGATCAACAGCCCAAACATTACTTCCAAAACAATCATTGTTCAGATCCACAAGGATTTCAGTTGACTTCTAATTTTCTCTCAATCTATTGGACTGAGAATTCTTGTCTGATGCCCATACAGAATATAACTACTACATTTATGTTTTCTACTTACTAGTTTAGGTAAACTTTTCAGTGCTCAAAACTCAGTGACTCAGCAATTTATCTAGCAAACAAGTAACCTCCTCTCTGCAACTTCGCTAACAAATGGTTATGCTGCAACCACTTTGACAAAGCTTATCGAAGGAGGAATTTGGACACTAAATTTTTCTAAAGCGCCTATCCAACCAAGATGTACAGTGGCGCTTTAAGATTTGTTATCTTGCTGTTTAAGCTCGTTTTTGTAGCGCTTTAAAAAACCGTAGAACATCAAAATAGTACTCCTACGGCAATTATGTAAGTTTTTAGATTCCTAGACACGGGAGTCTAGAGGTCTATAGGGTAGACTTTGTAGAGTTCTCTAGCTCAACCAAAAAGCAGCTTTTACAGGCGGATTGGTTTTTTCGCTCAGGTTAGTAATCTGCGGTTCAGCAAGCTCTTCTAGAGCCTGTAACGCTAGCTTCTGTTCAGCTTGTGTACTCCAAATCATGTCAGTCAGCAGCCAGTTAGAAAGTTCAAGCGTGACTGGGTGGGGCGGCTCCTGCATGAATGATGAGTCCCCTTTCGCATGTGCCTGCACTAAATCAACAACCCAAGGTAAAAAATCTAGGAGTTGATCTGGCAAAACAGTCAGTTCCAATTGCCATTTTTGATTGACACCCCGAAAAGCCTGCGCCTGTCGCGCAAAACCCATGTTACCAGCCCCTTTATTAATTGCAACTCGCAGAATAAAGGGACGTTTAACCGCTAACTCATCAGGAGCAGTATAGGCATAAATATTTAGATAATTAAGCTGCTCTCGGTCATTTAGCCAAGATGCAACGAAAGAGATGCTGTTGTAAGAACTGCCACTAATTTTGACAGGTACTTGCATTGCAGCCACAAACTGAGTGTAGAACTCAGTTCTAAGACTGGAAAGAACACGGATAGATTCTGGAGTCATATCATGAAATCTTGGATGAGTTCGATTGTTACCACCCAGACTGATTGCCGTTAAGTCTTTTATTGGCTAAGTTATGCAAGTTATGAATGAGGCAATGAATAAACTGAGACAAATGAAGCAGTGGATGAACTCAAGGCAACATTTACTTATAGCGAAATAGAGAGTTCCGTTTACGCTGCTTGTGCTTAGCAACAGCTTTGCGTTTTTCCTTTTCTAAGGGTGTTTCAAAATGCCGATTTTTTCGCATATCTTGAAAAATTCCTGCTTTTGAAACCTGTCGTTTGAATCGGCGCAGAGCAGATTCAATTCCTTCGTTTTCCCCTAGAACTACTTGAGCCATTCTAGATATCCCTCGTGTGACTGTGAACTAAAAACATAAAAATACTCCAGCAGAGTGACGCAGCTAACTGGCTCTGCTGGAACTCTAAAATTTTGTTTGCGGAACAGAACTCAAAAGCGGCGATCGCGATTTCTATTGTTATCGCCACCCCAGCCTCCCGAAGAACCTCGTTCTTCTCTAGGCTTTGCTTTGTTCACTTTCAAATCTCGCCCCATCCATTCAGCACCATCCAGTGCTTCAATTGCAGTTGCTTCTTCGGCTTCTGTTCCCATTTCCACAAATGCGAAACCCCGAACACGACCTGTTTCGCGATCGGTAGGTAGCTGAACACGCTTGACGGTGCCATACTCACCAAAAGCTTGTTTCAAGTCATCTTCTGCAACCTGATAGGACAGATTACCAACGTAAATCGACATAAAGAGCGTCTCCGAAACATAGAGAAGTGTGTAGAGGGTTAAATTCGGAGAGAAACACTCATGAGCAGAAGCGCTTTGAATAACCGAAAATAATCACCTATTGGAGCATCATAGCACAGTGACAAAAGACAGTTTTAGGTCTATTTTTTACTGGATTATGCTACTGCCATGATTTGATTGAGTTCAGTTGGAGCAAGGGATGGGCTTAAAATAGTACCATCTTTGAACCAAATAATCCGACGAGTGCGACGGGCAACATCGGGTTCATGGGTAACCATTACAACGGTCATACCGCTGGCGTTCAGGTCTGAAAAGATTTGTAAAATTTCTTCGGTCGTATGGGAGTCAAGTGCGCCTGTGGGTTCATCTGCCAGAAGTACAACCGGTTGCCCAACGATCGCTCTAGCAATGGCAACTCGTTGTTGCTGCCCACCGGATAGCTGATTGGGACGATTGTTGAGCCGATGAGCTAAACCAACTTTTGTTAGGGCTTCAGTAGCACGATCGCGGCGATCGCGGTCAGGAACATTGGCATAAACCAACGGTAGCATTACATTTTCTAAGGCGCTCAGTTGGGGCAATAGGTGAAACTGTTGAAAGACAAACCCTAGCTTACGATTCCGCACGTGGGCGAGGGCAGAATCATCCAAATGAGACACGTCCACATTATCCAGGTAGTAGCGCCCTGATGTTGGCTTATCGAGACAGCCAATCACATTCATCATGGTGGATTTGCCCGAGCCAGAAGCACCCATAATCGAGCAAAACTCTCCTTCTTCTACAATGAGATCGACTCCAGCTAAAGCGCGAACTTCCGTTTCGCCAGAACCGTAAATCTTATAGATGTCTTCAAGCCGGATGATAGTGGATTTAGGCATGGGTTT
>NZ_JBFPDP010000007.1:0-110550 GCF_040830845.1 Sivoneniella epilithica UHCC 1019 | reverse complement strand
TTTGAGTTTTGGATTTTGAGTTTTGGATTTTGAGTTTTGGATTTTGAGTTTTGGATTTTGAGTTTTGGATTTTGAGTTTTGGATTTTGAGTTTCGATCAAGGATTCGGGGTCTGTAGGAGCGCAGCATTTGGCAAAAAATCTTTGGTTCATCGCAAAGGGTTCCGCTCAAATGCTACGTCCTTTCTGTTGCCCGATCGCCCAAATGATTTACGCGCTTCTGAGGGCAACAATGGGATCAAGTTTGGCGGCTTGACGGGCAGGAACTACGCCGAAGAACAAGCCGATACCGCCGGAAACGCCTACTGCTACGGCGATCGCCACGGGAGAAACAGCAGCTTGCAAAGGAGAGATGGCAGCAACCAGCGTCACGGCACCGATGCCAACGCCTGTGCCCAACAGTCCACCCGCAGCAGATAGGATCACGGCTTCGATCATGAACTGGATCAAGATATTTTGCTGAGAAGCTCCGATCGCTTTCCTTAAGCCAATTTCTTGGGTTCGTTCGGTGACGGAAACGAGCATGATATTCATGATGCCAATTCCGCCCACAACCAGTGAAATTGCGGCGATCGCGGCTAACATCACAGTCAAACCGCCAGTAATCGTGCCCACAATCGCTAGTACGTCCTTCTGAGTTTGGACGGTAAAGTCATCATCTCCAGTGATTTTATGGCGCAAGCGCAGCAGATTCGTAACTTGGAACTCTGCGGCGGGAATGCTTGCCTCATTTTTTGCCGCGATCGAGATGATATTGACATCTAGCCCGTAGGGAGAAGTTCGCCCTGACAACCGATTTGCTTGAGTGGTGATCGGCACATAGACTGAATCATCTTGGCTAGTGCCCAAAAATGCCCCTTTCGGTTGCATCACTCCAATCACACGAAAGGTAATGCCTTTAATGCGGATTTCTTGCCCAATCGCGTCTTGATTGCCAAAAAAGCGAGTCGCCACGTCGGCCCCTAATGCCACCACCTGAGTGTTTCGCTCCATGTCTTGCTGGGTGATAAACCGCCCTTTCGCTATATCAAAGCTGCGAACTGACAGAAATTCGGGGGTAGTTCCTACGACTGTAGAATTGGTGTTGAGGTTACGGTAGACAATGGGAAACTGGCTTTGTCTCTGCGCTGCGACCCCTTGGACGGAAGGCACCTGGGCGGCGATCGCCTTAGCATCTTCCAAGACCAGCGTTTTGGGTAAATCACCGCGAGGACCGTTACGTGCCTGATTGGTGCCCGGGGAGACAAACAAGACGTTGGGTCCCAAGGATTCAAACTGTTCTGAGGCTAGACGTTGAGCGCCTTGACCAATGCCAATCACCGCAATTACCGAAGCATTCCCAATAATGATGCCCAGCATGGTTAAGGTACTGCGGAGCTTGTTGGCGGTCAACGTTTTCACCGCCATCTTAGTGCTTTCTAAAAAATCCATAGCGCTTATTTCTTCTCCAATCCCTTCACAATGTCGTCAAGCTTCTGTCCCTCGGGCAACTGCACAAATACTGGGTCACCGGATTTAATTCCGCTAATGATTTCAGTTTCGTTGCCAATGTTGGGACCAATCGTGACAGGCTGAAATTTTGGCTTGTTGTTACTGTCGGGTAGCAACACGCCTGTTTGACCCTTCACCGTCACGATCGCTACTGTTGGCACCATTAACGAATCATTAATTTGTTTCCCTAAGAAAGCGAGATCGGTCGTCATCCCAGAGCGCAATTTATCTTTCCCAGTCAGCAGCTTGACCCGCACTTCAAAGGTAATCACGCCTCGTTGGGTCGCATCTTCTTTAGCTTCAGGAGAGACCAGCCGAACCACCCCTTTAAAGGTTTGGCTAGGAAACGCATCTGCCCGCAGTTCTACCGCTTGACCCTGCTTAATTTGTCCAATGTCTACTTCAGGGACTTTGGCAAGAATTTCTAAATCGTTGGCTAGGGTGACGATAGACGTTGCTGAAGAGGTGCTGGAGGCAAAACTGGTCGGCGTGACGAAATCGCCCTCGGTGGCATTTTTCTGAGTGATCACACCAGAGAACGGTGCCAAAATCACCGTGTCTTCCATCTGAGTATCGATCTGTCGCAGGCTCGCTTGGGCAGAAGCAACCTGAGCAGCGGCTTGGTCAATTTCTTGACTGCGAGAACCGTTTTTTTGCTGGGTAAGCTGTTGTTGCGAACTGGCGTAACGCGCTTTCACCTGTTCTAGATTGGCTCTGGCGCTGCGTTCTTCGTTGAGGACTTCATCCAAGCGATCGCGGCTAATCGCACCTTCGTTTGCTAGCGATTGATTGCGCTTCACTCGCGTACTTGCTAGGTCGAGCCGGGTTTGGGCAGCGGCAATTTCTGCCTGAGACTGGCTGACCGATGCTTGGGCTTGCCCAATTGCCTCAGGACGATTCCCCGCTTTCAGTAATGCCAAATTTGCTTGAGTCCGTGCGAGTTCTGCTACGGCTTGATCCCGTCTTGCATCAAGCTCTTGGCTATCCATCCGAGCAATAATTTGACCCTGCTGCACACGATCGCCCTGCTCCACATAAAGCTTGGCTAATCGACCCGCCGTTTTCGGGTTCAAATTTAACCGCTGTACTGGCACCGCCTCCCCATTGGCAGTAATTCGCACAGTTACATCTTTCTGCTGCACGGGCACGGTATAAGCTGTCAAATCTTGCTGAGGTGCTTGCCCCTTAATTGCCAAGAACGCGATCGCTGGAACACCAACCAACCCAGCCGCCAATAGCCCAACCATCCAAGGAGAAGAATTTTTGCTGACTTTATGAATAAGTGGAAGCTGCATAGTCTTAGGAATTTATAGCTTAGGATTTTAGAAGAGTTCAGAGAGGTCGAAGGTAGAGAGGCGAATGGTTGGGGGTTAACTAAAGCAGTGACTTAAAGCAGGGTTTGCTGATGCTGTTCCCAGCGTTGGGTCATCAGAGGTAGCTCTTGCTCCCAAAATGCATGAATATCTCGCATTTCTTCTAATCGCTGACGTAAGAGTGGCTCATCTTGCTCCAACAATTTCAAGCCCTGATCGGCTAATTTCCGAAAAGCAGTAATTTGTGCTAACCGCTGTTTGCTGAGTTCAGCCCAGGCATTAGGCTTAATCCGAAAATAATCTCGTCGTTGCCCCGGTAGACTAATCCGCTCAATTAAGCTCAGTTGCACAAGCAGTCGGGTCATTGTACTGATCGATCCCTTGCTTGCCTGCAATACTTCTGCTAGTTCTGTGGGCGACTGATGAGGCGGATTAGAAATTAGAAGCCAGCCAAAGACTCGCCCAGCCATCCGAGGCAAGCTCACCCCTTCAAACGAAAGTCCTACGGCTTCAATAAACTGAAAATGCTCTTCCGTGGCTAAGTTCCCAGTCTCTGCGATCGCAACTGGCGACTGCTCTACTCCTTGCCGTTGTGCGCTAATTACAGGGTTCAAGTTCACAGCACCTTTGAATTTCTGCTATGAACACAGATTAACATATATTAGTTTCTTATGTTCAGTAATTACTGAACATTCTAAATAGGAAATTTAGTGCTGATAGTCATACTCTCTTTTTATTTCTGGGGTGCGGGTTCTGGGCACTTCCTAGTTGCAAAGTTGCATTGATAAATATGAGACTCTTGCCATGAAAGCGGGATTTCGAGCAAATCACGAGTTCCGGTCATGCCTTGAGCAATAAACAGCAACACGGCGACAGAATTTAAGGTCGCGTGGACAATCCGCCAGCGATGGCTACGATCTTGATAAATGTCTTGAATAATAGCTAGGGAAAAAATCATCAGTAAGGTGGCAGTCACACCAAAATAAAAATGGGAAATAAACCATTCATTGTCTCGACGATAGATGCCGTCTTGTAGGCTAAGAACCACTAGGGCTGCACCACATAAGGTTGCAAAAATGCCACGCCACAGCTTTTTCTGCGCTTTATAAAGCATCACTAAAGAGCCAATAGTGACGACATACATCAATAAAATCAAGACAAATTTGAACGGATCGGTGTTCCACAATTGGTCTTTAGCAATTTTGCTAAA
Source organism: Sivoneniella epilithica UHCC 1019 (assembly GCF_040830845.1). Classification (NCBI taxonomy): domain Bacteria; kingdom Bacillati; phylum Cyanobacteriota; class Cyanophyceae; order Leptolyngbyales; family Leptolyngbyaceae; genus Sivoneniella; species Sivoneniella epilithica. The sequence continues at coordinate 106,538 of NZ_JBFPDP010000007.1, read as the reverse complement.
CATGGGGCGGGTAATGCCGAGTAGCTCTACTCCAACGACTGATCCAGCTAACCACTGTCCTAGTTTCAAATGATCTTGCCCAACACCTGGCGGAATCTTGCTTTTTCCTTCTTCAGCGAGTTTGAGCCGACGTTCACGAGTTAACCACGCCATTCTCAGAACCATTCCGATGATTGGAAATACCACAGTAACCGCGATCGCCGGATGGACTAATCGTAGAACATCTGCAAAGTCGAGCATATTAGCACCTCTTTAAGTTCAACTAGACCAATTAAAGTATCCATAATGTGGATCGCTTAGTGAATACCGATTCTGCCCCACTATCTAAGATATCGGTAGAAATAGAGATGATAATCCTATGCCTCTTCAAAAGTACGATGCAACCGTAACAATTGGATGTGTGCCACTAGATGGATGCCACCAATCTGTTTACCCTTTTGGTTGTTTACTGAGGCTAGATACTCAGCAATCTAGCTAGTCAAGGCGCATTATCATGACAACTTTTCAAAGCAGTTTTCAAAAATCTATTAGCTGATAGGAATTAAAATCATCAACTCAGCCTAATCACAAGCGCGATCGCAGATTGTATTGTTTGCTCTCTCAACTCTATAGCAACTTAATAAAATGATGAACACCCAACAACACGTCTTCAACAGGGTTATTCAGGTAAACTGCCAAATCAAATCAAATGGGATTTAGCCATCTCTCTGCAACATATTCTCAATAAGAAGTCTTCTTGAAATTGGATGACGTTAGAATTATCATGACAACATCAAATGCAAGCCTTAGCTTCAGAGGCGATTATGTTTTCCTATACGGCTGGTTCGCTCAAATCGGAATTAAATTCAAAAGGCTGGCGATTGACTCCCCAACGGGAAACTATCCTACAGGTGTTTCAAACCCTGCCTAGAGGTAATCACCTCAGCGCAGAAGAACTGCATGACATATTAGGTCAACGTGGGGAGCCAATCAGTCTTTCCACGGTTTATCGTACTGTAAAGTTAATGGCGCGCATGGGCATTTTGCGTGAACTTGAGCTGGCTGAGGGACATAAGCACTATGAATTAAATTCTGCCTCACCTCACCATCATCACCATTTAGTCTGTGTGCAATGTAACCGCACGATTGAGTTTGAAAATGACTCCATTTGGAAGCAAGGGCTGAAACAAGTAGATAGAGCCGGGTTTCAAATGATCGATTGCCAACTAACGATTTATACTATTTGCCCAGAAGCGCTCCGAATGGGTTGGCCTGCTTCTGTTCCTAGCCATTGGATGTGTTCTCGCTCAATTGCCAGTATGGAACCTACCGAGAAGTCTGAGATTTCAAGCCCACAATCTTAGTTCACCTTAGTTCATAGACTAAACTAAGAGAAATGGCTCCTATGTAAAACCACAGGAGCCATTTTTATGAAAAGGGCATTGCTGAATTGGGGGATGAAATTTGTAGGGGCAATCCCTTGTGGTTGCTCTCTATCTTCGGCAGGGTAGGCACAAGACCTACCCCTACAATCAGAAATCATACTTGCATTCAGCAATGCCTGAAAAGATGCCTCAGTTGGCTAAGAGTTAGTCAAGATCTGGCATCGATAGAACTGCTTCATCTTCGCGATCGATGCCTCTTTCAAAGCCAGCAGCAGCAGCACGAGCGCGCCCGGCGTGCCAGAGGTGTCCAACCAGGAAGAAGAATCCCATTAGGAAGTGAAATGATGCCAACCATGCACGAGGAGACACGTAGTTAAACGAGTTAATCTCAGTTGCTACGCCACCTACAGAGTTGATAGAACCTAAAGGAGCATGGGTCATATACTCAGCCGCACGACGAGTTTGCCAGGGTTGAATATCGTTCTTGATCTTGCTCAGATCCAAACCATTAGGTCCACGCAAAGGCTCCAACCATGGACCACGGAAATCCCAAAAGCGCATGGTTTCTCCACCAAAGATGATTTCTCCAGTGGGCGATCGCATCAGGTATTTACCCAAACCTGTAGGACCTTGAGCAGAACCCACATTTGCACCCAAACGCTGGTCACGAACCAAAAAAGTCATCGCCTGAGCTTGAGAGGCTTCAGGACCCGTCGGACCATAAAACTCGCTAGGGTAGGCAGTGTTGTTAAACCACACAAAACAAGCAGCAATTAAGCTCATCAAAGACAGAGCGCCAATACTGTAGGACAGGTAAGCTTCGCCAGACCAGACCAAAGCACGACGTGCCCAACCAAAAGGCTTTGTCAAAATATGCCAGATGCCACCCGCAATGCAGATTAAGCCAACCCAAATGTGACCCCCAACAATATCTTCTAGGTTATCCACACTCACAATCCAGCCATCGCCCCCAAAAGGAGACTTAGCCAAATAGCCGAAGATAACCGCAGGGTTCAAGGTGGGGTTATTGACAATGCGAACATCACCACCACCGGGTGCCCAAGTGTCATATAGCCCACCAAAAAACATGGCTTTAGCAACTAGCAAAAATGCACCCAAACCTAACAAAATTAGGTGATAGCCAATAATATTAGTCATTTGGTTTTTATCTTTCCAGTCGTAGCCAAAAAAGCTGGAATATTCTTCCAACACTTCAGGACCACGAATGGCGTGATAAATGCCGCCAAATCCAAGCACCGCCGAAGAGATTAGATGAAGAACGCCGACTACAAAGTAAGGAAAAATATCAATGACTTCACCGCCAGCCCCAACTCCCCATCCTTGGGAAGCTAAATGAGGCAGTAAAATCATTCCTTGCTCATACATTGGCTTTTCGGGGATGAAGTGAGCAACCTCAAACAAGGTCATTGCTCCAGCCCAAAAGACAATCAAACCAGCGTGGGCAACGTGAGCGCCCAGCAGTTTACCAGACAGATTAATTAAACGGGCGTTTCCAGACCACCAAGCAAATCCAGAGGATTGCTGATCGCGACCAGCGCCTACAAGCATTGAACTATTAGAGAGCGTTACCACGGGGAAGCACCTCCTCAGGGAAGATAAAGTTTTCGTGAATCTGGTCTTGAGGAGCCATCCAAGCGCGGATGCCTTCATTGAGCAGAATGTTCTTAGTGTAGAACGTTTCAAACTCTGGGTCTTCTGCGGCTCGGATTTCCTGAGAAACAAAATCATACGCTCTCAGGTTGAGCGCTAACCCAATGATGCCAATCGATGCCATCCACAATCCCGTCACTGGCACAAACAACATGAAGAAGTGCAGCCAGCGCTTGTTGGAAAAGGCAATACCAAAGATCTGCGACCAAAAGCGGTTCGCTGTCACCATGGAGTAGGTTTCTTCGGCTTGGGTGGGCGAGAACGCGACAAAGGTGTTTGAGCCTTCGCCATCTTCAAACAACGTGTTCTCGACCGTTGCTCCATGGATGGCACAGAGCAATGCTCCACCCAAAATCCCAGCAACGCCCATCATGTGGAACGGGTTAAGGGTGAAGTTATGGAACCCTTGGACAAATAGGATGAAGCGGAAGATACCCGCTACTCCTAAGCTCGGTGCAAAGAACCAGCTTGATTGTCCCAAGGGGTAGATTAAGAAGACTGAGACGAAGACGGCAATCGGTCCCGTGAAGGCGATCGCGTTGTAAGGACGGATGCCCACTAAGCGAGCAATTTCGATTTGGCGTAGGCAGAAGCCGATGAGAGCAAATGCGCCATGGAGGGCAACGAATGCCCACAGACCGCCCAGTTGGAACCAGCGGGTCAGGTCGCCTTGGGCTTCAGGACCCCACAAAAACAAGAGGGAGTGTCCGAGGCTATCGGCAGGAGTGGAAACGGCTGCGGTTAGAAAGTTGCAGCCTTCAAGATAAGAAGATGCCAGTCCGTGGGTATACCAGGAGGTGACGAAGGTGGTGCCGGTCAGCCATCCGCCCAGTGCCATGTAGGCGCAGGGGAACAGCAGTAAGCCGGACCAACCGATGAAGACAAAGCGATCGCGTTTCAGCCAATCGTCAAGAGCGTCAAACAGCCCTTGTTTTGCAGGCGCGCGCCCCATTGCTACGGTCATGGATTCAAATCCTCTAGGGTTACTAAAAGTGCAAAAAGTCTAGAGTGAAAGGCTCATATGTGTATACATCATAGGAGAAATCAGAAATTTTACAAACTGATACGAAGATTCTCATTAATGTTTCAGCTTACATATTTAAATTTACAGAGCCAAAGTGTCAAGTTGTTGCTTCTGATTCGACAAGGCGGCGATATGCTTCCTATCCGATAAGATTGAGATAGAAAGAATATCTGTTCATTTTTTAACACCAACTGAGTTGTACTTATGACCGCACAAACACCGTCTAAAGAACAGCAACTTCTACGGCAGACTGTGGTTGGTTCTCGCCGCGCTAGCAACTACTTATCGGCTGCTGTTATCACCATTGGGGGCATAGGGTTTCTGCTAGCTGGCATTTCGAGCTATCTTAAAGTGAATTTATTACCCTTTTCTGATCCAACCCGTTTAGTTTTTATTCCTCAAGGGATTGCGATGGGATTTTATGGTGGTGTTGGCACATTGTTTGCAATTTACCTGTGGCTAACCATCTTGTGGGATATAGGGGGTGGCTATAACGAGTTTGATCGCGCTACAGGGCAAGTCAAAATTTTTCGATGGGGTTTTCCTGGCAAAAACCGCCAGATTGAAGTGATCTGTAAAACAGAGGATGTTCAGGCAGTCCGGGTAGATTTGAGAGAAGGAATCAATCCAAAACGAGCTTTGTATTTGCGCGTTAAAGGGCTACGAGATTTGCCACTAACACGGGTCGGGCAACCGTTAGCTCTTTCTACTTTAGAAAATCAAGGGGCTGATCTTGCCCGCTTTTTAGGCGTTCCATTGGAAGGGCTATAGTGACACTGGCGGGAAGAGGTCGTTATCTCTCCTCAACTCACTAAAACGTAGAACTTGCTTAAACTTGTACCTTGAGTGAAGTTGGTTGAGTTAATTTCAGTTTTTGATAGCTCGTAGAAATTGGGTAGCAATATGAAGGTTTTCCGACGTTTTTTGTCACTTTTTTTAGTGCTGAGTGCTTTAACTATCGTGGGTTGTTCTTCTCAGGTAACGACTCAAGCATCAGCAAGCCCAACGGGTACACCAACTGCAATTGCGGCTGGCACTCAAGCGACTACTCTACCCAAGCTGGAGGGGAAGGCAACGGTTGAGATGGTTGTGAAAGGTGAACCGATCGCTCTTGAAATAGACGGCACAAACGCTCCAGTTACCGCTGGGAATTTTATTGATCTGGCACAAAAAGGGATCTATACCGGATTGGTGTTTCACCGGGTTGTGCGTGAACCTCAACCGTTTGTCGTTCAGGGGGGCGATCCACAAAGTAAGGATACTAATTTCCCTTCGGAACGGTTGGGAACTGGCAGTTTTATTGATCCTGCAACATCTAAACCACGTTACATTCCTTTGGAAATTAAGCCTCAAGGTGCGGATAAGCCGATTTATTCTCAAACCTTTGCAACGGCGGGGATTACCGTAAAGCCTAAACTGCGTCATACTCGTGGCGCGCTTGCAATGGCGCGGTCTTCTCTCCCCGATTCGGCATCATCGCAATTTTATGTCGCGTTGACCGACTTAAGCTTTTTAGATGGCGACTATGCAGTTTTTGGCTACGTGACGAAGGGCATGGAAACCGTTGATAAGATTCAGCAGGGCGATCGCATTGAGTCGATTAAAGTAATCAGTGGTGGAAATTTAAAGAAAGGCGCGTGAGGAAAAGATAGCAGCGAAAGAATTGATATTTTTGTTCGGTTGCCGGGTTCGCTGCGATTTGGTTTATGGATGTTGTAATCACGGGAATTGGGCTGGTTTCTGCTCTTGGCTCCTTGCAATCAACCTGGCAACATTTACTTGCAGGAAAATCTGGAATTCACTTCCATCAGCCTTTTTTGGATCTTGATCCGTTTCCTGTTGCGCTGATTGCTTTCCAGCCGATCGCCCTTACTGCTTTGACAGAGCGGGTTGTTTCTGCCGCGATCCAAGATGCGGGACTGGATCTACCCTTGCTGGATTGCGGGATAGTCGTTGGGTCTAGTCGAGGTCATCAAGCACAGTGGGAAGCTTTGGCAAAACAGTCCGTTGGTCATAGGCAGGATCAAGATGTCACACTGTTGGATTGGCTGAACACGTTGCCAAATGGAGCGGCGATCGCGGCGGCTCGACTCATCGGCACCCAGGCTCCAGTGCTGTCGCCGATGGCAGCCTGTGCCACTGGACTATGGGCGATCGCTCAAGCCTATGAATTAGTCAGAACCGGGCAGTGCGATCGCGTGATTGCGGGAGCCGTGGAAACTCCGATTACGCCGCTCACCCTCACCGGATTTCGTCAGATGGGTGCTTTGGCAAAGACGGGAGCCTATCCATTTGAGCGCGATCGCGAGGGGTTGGTTTTGGGTGAAGGCGGTGCTGTGTTGGTGTTGGAATCCGCTGAGTTAGCCCAACAGCGCCAAGCTAAGCTCTATGGGCAGATTGTGGGCTGGGGATTCACAGCGGATGGATATCACGTTAGCGCCCCGGCACCGAATAGTCGAATGGGTGCAATCGCGATCCAACAATGCCTCGATCGCAGCGGATTAACTTCTTCAGATATTGGCTATATCCACGCCCACGGCACCGCCACCCAACTCAACGATCGCAACGAAGCGGCGCTCATTCAGCAACTTTTGCCAGATGTTCCCGTGAGTTCCACCAAAGGCGCAACCGGGCACACGATTGGCGCATCTGGAGCCTTGGGGACCGCTTTTTGCTTAATGGCACTCAAACACCAGCAGTTACCGCCGAATGTGGGGCTACAGAATCCAGATTTCGACCTGAATTTTGTCACCCAAACTCGCTCAGCGATCGTGAATCATGCCCTTTGCCTCTGCTTTGGCTTTGGCGGACAAAATGGCGCGATCGCGCTTTCCAGAACAACAGACCAGTATTCCGCTGCCTCTAGAGTGATTGATTGAATAACTTACAGCAGTTTTGGATGCTCAGAGACAGCCGTATAGCTGAGCCAGTAGGTTGCTAGCGGATTGAAGGGGGTTGGGCGATCGCAGACACAAAAGCGCGGGAGTCGCGATCGCACCCAAGCAAAATCTTACTTGCCCCGTTGAGCAGGACGCATTCCACCTTGCCCAAAGCTGCTACGGGTGGGCGGTTCTGGCTGTAGCTGTTGGCGACCATTACGAACAATTCGCAGCATTTCGCCAAGCTGAGATTCCATATCGTGCAGGGTGCGATCAGCATAGTCATCTGCTCCGGCTTGAATCGCCTCACATTCCGCGATCGCCATCCGCTGCATTTCTTCCAATTCTTGCTGTGCCTGTTGCCGCATTCGGTCAATTTCAGAGATCGTCTGCTCCCGAATCGATTCACACTCCTGCTGCACCCGCTGCCGGATCTGCTGTGCCTGCATCTCTGACTGCCGGACAATCGTTGACTCATTCATCAATTGATTGGAGCGGCGATCGGCAGTGTCAATAATCTCCTGAGCATATTGCTCTGCTTGCAAAAAGACTTCTTCCTTATGGCGCACAATGCTATCCGCCTCATGAAACGCATCAGGCAAGCTCAAACGAATTTGATCAAGCTGCTCAATAATGCGCTCCTCATCCAGAAAAGTTCGCCCAAAAAAGCGAGGACTATCCAGAATCATCTCTTCTAAGCGATTTAACTCACGCTGAATGTCTACCCCAGTTCGTCCGCCTTCCCTGGAAGAAACTCCGTTCTGGGATGCTCCAACACTGGCGTTGAATCCTGCTTCGGGACCGATATTGGAAGAATCTTGGCGTAACATTTGTAAATATCTGGGGCGACAGGTTGGGGGACAAGATGATCGATTCGACCGCCAAGTTTAGCAATTTCTTTGACTAAACTACTACTGAGAAAGCTATGTTCGTTAGAGGTTGCCAAAAACACAGTTTCAACTGCCTCTGAAAGCGTTTTGTTCGTATGCGCCATCTGTAACTCCATCTCAAAGTCAGATAGAACCCTTAGACCCCTTAGCAGCACGTTTGCCTGTCGCATTTTTGCGTAAGTCACTGTTAGCCCATCAAAACTGTCCACTTCAACATTTATGAGATGACCAGTAGAGCGTCGGATTTGCTCCATCCGCTCTGCGATGGTAAATAGCGGGGTTTTGTTTGGGTTGCGTAGCACAGCTACAATAACCCGCTCAAACAGGCGAGAACCCCGTTCAATTACGTCCAAATGTCCAAGGGTGATTGGGTCGAAACTGCCAGGGTAAATTGCAAACACCAACGGGAACCAAATTGACTGATGAGGCGATTATAAGAGCAAACGTGAGTTTAAAAGCAAGGAAGATAAAGACGAGTTCAGCCAAAACGGATTGTTTTTCTGTCGTACCATAGGCTTGGATAGACGTGAAGATTATGGGGTGTTATGGCATGTAGCGTTTCTGAATTTTGTTTGGCTACCCAAAAAATTAGTCTAAGTTAAGGCAGGTGACCCATAAAATTCATCAGTCGATCAAGGGGAGGATAGTGTCAACAGCAACAACGATTAAATTTTTGCAAAAGCCAACTTCTCAGGCATGGCTAGAGCAGGCGTTGGCGAACTTAGATATAGTTTTACTGGATCATTCCCATTGCGAACGAAAGGCGGCGGGAGTGGCGCTGAATTTGATGTTTCGCTATCCAGCGCATACAAAATTAGTGCGATCGCTGACTGCCATTGCCCAAGAAGAACTGGAACACTTCGATCAGGTGAATCAGATTTTGGAGCAGCGTGGCATTCCCTTAGCACCGTTAGCGGCTCCTCCCTATGGAGCAAGCTTGAGTAAACAAATTCGATCGCCAGAACCCGATCGCTTGCTGGATGCCCTGTTGGTGTCGGCTTTGATTGAAGCCCGTAGCCACGAGCGCTTAGGTTTGCTGGGAACCCATTGTCCCGACTTGGAACTGGCGAAATTTTATCGGGGCTTAATGGCATCGGAAGCACGGCACTACGGGATTTATTGGGTTTTGGCAACCACCTACTGCGATCGCGCCCAAGTGGATCAACGACTTGCAGAATTGGCGATTGTTGAAAGTGAGCTACTCTCCACGCTGCATCCTGAACCTCGAATTCATAGCTAGCAGGAGTTCCATATACCATGGCAACCACATTGCTGATCCAAGCAGACTCCGCTCGCATGGCGGTTAACCTGCCCACATTAAGCCAGATGACAGTGCCAGAGTTTTATGAATTCTGTCAGGCAAATCCAGAATTACGAATTGAGCGATCGGCGGCAGGAGAAGTCATCATCATGTCCCCAGCGTTTTCAGATACCGGAAATCGCAATTTCAACCTAGCTGTCCAGTTTGGAGTTTGGGCTGAAAAAGATGGGACGGGCATTGGATTTGATTCTAGTGCAGGGTTCACTTTACCGAATGGAGCAACCCGCGCCCCAGATGTTGCTTGGATCAAAACCGATCGCTGGAACCTATTGACGGACTCTGAAAAAGCCTCTTTTGCGCCACTGTGTCCCGATTTTGTGGTTGAGCTACGCTCAGCTAGCGATCGCCTGAACAGCTTGCAAGCGAAACTGCAAGAATATGTGGAGAATGGAGCGGTTTTGGGTTGGCTGATCGATCTCAAACAGCGACAAGTTCACATCTACCGACCTAATCAAACCCCACAGATTTTAGAAAATCCTGAAGCGGTGAGCGGTGAACCTGAACTGCCTGGATTTATCTTAAAAATGGCAAAAGTTTGGTAACCAACCCATCATGCGGCAGAGCTATCAGACTTTTCTAATTCGAGAGTGGCAACCAAGCGATCGCGCCCTTGCCGCTGAAGTCATTCGTTCTGTGTTGGCAGAGTATGGTTTAGAGTGGGAGCCGGGTGGAGCCGATCTCGATGTGCTAGAAATTGAAACTTACTATTGGCAAACAGGCGGCGAATTTTGGGTGATTGAGCAGCAGGGTACAGTGGTGGGCACAGGAGCCTACTACCCGATTCAGCGAGGACAAAATGCCGTTGAGATTCGCAAAATGTATTTGGTGCCCACAGCGAGAGGTCAGGGTTTGGGACGATGGCTACTGCAACAATTGGAAGCCGCGATCGCCAGCCGTGGATTTGAGCAGATTTGGATTGAAACTGCTAGCGTATTGCAGGAAGCCGTCAAACTCTACGAAAGCAGTGATTATAAACCTGCAACGGGTGTAGAAACTATTCGCTGCGATCGCGTGTATATGAAAAATTGCGGAGAATCTAAATCACAAAAAGCACTCTGATCACTGACAATTATTTGGATTGGCAAGTAGGACAATAATAAAGGCGACGACCCGCCAGAATCACTTTTAGCACTTCCGTGCCACACACGAAGCAAGATTGCCCTTCACGGCTAAAAACAAAATGACGATAGGCACGGCGCGAATAGCCTTGTTGTTTGAGTGTGGAGACAATCTCTAAATCATTGGTAATGCCGTGAGTTTGATACGCCTGCCGACTGACCGCGATCGCAGCGATCGCCAACTTCACAATTTGCTCAACCGTACAATCCACCGGACGTAGAGAGGGATGCACCCCCGCCACAAATAGCACCTCACTCCGCAGGTAATTACCCAACCCACAAAGAAACTGCTGATCCAATAACAGCCCAGCGAATCCACGTCGAGCAAAGCGTTTGTCGAGCAAGCGTTCTTGCACCTGGTCTATCGTCGTCGCTTCATCAAGTACATCGAGTCCTAATCGCCTCAAAAAAGGGTGGGTTGCGACTTGCTCATCGGTCAACACCTCGATATCCGAGGCACTGTAAAGCAATGCCGATTTTTTCTGAGTGTGCAGCGCTAACCGTAGCTGGCGATTGGTTGTGGGATAGGAGTGTGCCGACCGGATAACCCATTTACCATAAAGCTGATTGTGACTGTAGATGTTGATCTGATTTTGAAAGCGAGTTAACAAGGCTTTGCCACGAGGCTTTACTGAAGTGACCGACTGACCGACTAATCGTTCTTCGTAGGGCTTGAGATGGTCAAATGCAAAGAAAATTCCTGTTAATGGCTGCTGAATGATCGCGATCGCAATCCTATCTGCTGCTTGTTTGATCTCCGGTCCTTCTGGCATATAACGAATGGCGAATGGCGAACGTTAAGGAAGAATAGCACTCCTGGCTATTCCCTATTCCCTGTTCCCTACGAGTGCATCCCAGTTTTGCAAGTTGACCCTCATCCCCCAGCCCCTTCTCCCAAAATAGGAGAAGGGGAGCAAGATTCAAAGTCCCTCTCCCGCTCTGGGAGAGGGATTTAGGGTGAGGGCTACAAATGTGGGATGCCCCCATTCCCTACTCCCTATTCCCTACTCCCTTTTTAAGAGAGTTTAGGAACATGGTAAGCTGTCAACTCAATCAATCAGGTATCATTCACCTTCTAATTTGTCAGCTTCAAAAGGTAGTTAGACGAGGGTATCGTTAGAGTGAAATCGCGTTGGTTATTCCCCGGTATTGTTGGCTTTTTTCTCTTATTATCTGCCGCCGCCGAAGCTGCCACGCTTCAGTTTTGGCGGTTTAGTCAGACCCAAAATCGGCTAGAAATTAGAGCCGATCAAGGAGTTCAACCCCGTGCTCAATTATTGCAAAATCCAGCCCGATTGGTGATTGATATTCCGGGAACGCGGCTAGGTCGTCCCAAGCAAACTGAAGCCTATCGCGGCACAATTACTTCCTTGCGGGTTGCTCAGTTTGAACGTGATACTACGCGAATTGTGTTGGAATTGGCAAAGGGCTATACGCTTGACCCGACGCAGGTGAAGTTTCGCTATAGCAACGCCCGTCAATGGACAGTAGAATTGCCTCAACCTACGGTTCTACCGTTGCTTGCAGATATCACTAGCCAGCCGAGTCAGGCGATCGCAGTGCCCCAAGCGCCCGGTGTGATTGCCGGTAAAAGTCGACTGTTCAACTCAAGTGAGTCAGTGCCTTCGCCTAATCCTGGCTATGTGGTCACTCCAGCAAACCCAACAACAATATCGCCTAATATCGCAACTGCTGAACCCTCGCCGAATGCTGGGTTCTCTTTGCCCAATCGCGATAGTAGACCTCCGATGCCTGTAAGTCCACCGCCGCCTGCGATCGCTCGCTCCATCATCCAACCTGCCAATGGTCGGAGCGTTGTGGTGATTGATCCAGGACACGGAGGACCCGATCCAGGTGCCGTAGGGATTGGGGGCTTAAAGGAAACGGATATTGTGTTAGACATTAGCCGCCAGGTGACTGCACTGTTGGAACGTCAGGGTGTGACGGTGATTCAAACCCGGAATGCGGAGTATGATTTGGGGCTAGAACCGCGAGTACAAATGGCAAATAAGGCGAATGCTGCCATATTTGTGAGTATTCACGCCAACGCAATTAGTTTGGCTCGTCCAGATATTAATGGACTGGAAACCTATTACTTCAATTCTGGAAAAGCCCTAGCAGTTACAGTACACCGCACCATTTTAGAAGAATTGGGAATTCCCGATCGCCGAGTGCGATCGTCTCGGTTTTACGTCCTCCGCCGCACCTCAATGCCTTCAATTCTGATCGAAACGGGCTTTGTTACCGGGGCAGCAGATGCAGCACGCTTACGGGATGCTGGCTTTCGCAGCCGCATGGCAGCCGCGATCGCCAAAGGAATTTTGCGCTACTTGGGGCGGAGTAGTTAATTGATCCCAGGTGAATAACTTGCGACCAAGGGTGTCAAAAGTATTGTGTTTTGAATTTAGATCCCTTGCCAATCGGTTAGCGAGTAGTTCATGCTAGGTTTGATACTTTTGATTTTCTAACGTAAGATATGCGATCGCTTGTTTTGACTCTCGCTTTCATGGGTTTAACCAGTCCTGCCATAGCCTCTACCTGCGAGGAAAGTTTTCAGAAAAAAGGCGACTTTCTCAACGGTTCAGCCTTTGCTGCGCGGGTTCAGGTTGAGGGGGGAACCGTCGAGAAAGCGTTTTCCCAATTGCGCCCTATTTTGGCTCGTGATGGCATCAAGACGACCAGCGCTGATGTCAGTACAGGAGTGATGAAAGCTGAAAATCCCTCTACCCTTTTTCAGCGCGCTCTACCGATTGATGTGTTTGCCTCGATGGATGGCACTCTGCTAAATGTCGAGATGGTCTTTACCTTGCCGAGCGGCGTGAGCGCACGTAGGGAAACTGTGAAAAAACACCTGTGTAGTGCGCTCAATCAACTGGTGCCCAAAGCTAATGCCGCGACTTTGCCAATCAAGGATGATTCTACAGCGATCGAGATCGCGGCAAATACGCTGGCGAAGCAAGTGAAGGAGTCGGCGGATAATCCTGCCCGTCTACGGTTGAATTTTATCGGCAAAACGTTCCGGGTGACTGGGAATGTGCTTGGCATCACCGAGGGCAATGGTTCCTACAGAGTGTCGTTTGACGGCAATCAACCGATTGTGGGAACTACTTCAATAGACAAAATAACGGTCGTGTGTGCGATGGCTAAAAACCAAGATGCCGCCGTTGCAGCTTTGGAGACGAATCAACGTGCAACTTTGGTAGGACGATTCCAAGGCTTTGATACTCAAGTGAATGCCGTTCAGCTACAAGACTGTATAGGGCGCTGAGCTAGAGAATCTTTGCGGTTTAGCAGATAATTCCCTTTGTTAGCTTGGGTTAAGTTGAGTTTCTGGGCAGCAATTCAAGTATTCAAAAAAAGTCAATCTCTACAGTGTTTCCTGTTGCAGCGGATTGTTTGGCTGCATTGGCAACTTTTAAGGTGTCGAGGCTAGCTTCTGGGGTGATGTAGAGCGGTGTACCAATGGTTAAATGGTCTAGCACCATCGCGGTATCTTTAGCAAATAGTCCCCGCCGACTGCCGATCGCGATCGCTTCACTGCCCTCCGCCCGGATAAGGGTTCCCTGTTCTCCTTCAAATATCAATGCTCCGGTTTTGCCTTGCACTTCAAAAGTTCGTTTGGCTTGCCAGAGTGCCTCGCCTTTACCGTAAGTGACTTCTGCCAAAAGCCCACTTTTGAAGCGTAAATGGGCAGTGCAAAGACAGGTGGAGTAGTAGGAAGTGACGAGTGACGAGGGATGAGTGACGAATGCCGATCGTGTAGCATCATCGCAGAAGGTGGAGGAAGGGGGGAAGAATTGGGTTTGGCAGGTGACGGAAGCAACTTCGCCAAACAGATCGATCAGGCGATGAAGGCGAGAGAGGGCACCGACCAAGGGAAAGCCGAAGTCTTTTAGGCTATAGCTCCAGCGTTGCGGAGCCGGACGTTCGGGTTTGAGGGTGACATAGCGGGCAAAGAAGGGATCGCCAATTTGAGCTAAGGACGCTTTGAGGGCTTGGTGAACGCCGCCCAGCAGTTCAATATGTTCCACATGCAGGAGTTTTTGCTTAACTTTTGCGATCGCGATCGCGGTTTCGGCTTCGGCAATATCTAGCGCCAAGGGATATTCCACGACTACGTGCTTTCCAGCCTTGAGGGCAGCTTGGGCGATCGCGCCATGATCTCGGTTAATTGTCGCAATCACCACCAAATCCACATCAGAGCGAGCAATCAGAGCGTGCCAAGAGTCGCAGGCGATCGCGCCATAGGGCTGACTAAATACTTGAGTACGCTCTAAGTCATGTCCTGCAACAACTATCAACTCAGCACGAGGTTCTCCCTGAAGTGCATCAGCCCGGAGTCTTGCGGCATGTCCGGTTCCAATCAATCCTACTTGCATAAAAAATACGGCTTAAAGTCCAAGTATATATAAGAAATTATCATGATTCAAATTATTCAAAATGAATACTTATCTGACTAATAAAAAACTCAAAAGTCAATACTTTAGTGTGTTTTAGTTATTTTTTCAGGCTAAATCGATGATTATTCAGTGCTTTTCCCTTGTCTCATAAGATAAGTAGATTGGATTGACCATTTCTATTACGAATCCCATTCGTATTAGTCGGGGATCAGGAGTCATAAACCGCTCGTTATCCCGTAGTATCAAGAGTGGTAAGGCTGAAATGTAAAGCAGTCTTAACTTATAAGAATGCACAGTCAGCTTTAAATAAGCTTTCTTAAAGTGCTGTATCCATTAAAGAGAGGACCACTGCATGCCAACTTTTAAGGTCACATTAATCAACGAAGCCGAAGGGCTAAATACCACCATCGATGTTCCCGATGATGAGTACATCCTCGATGCGGCTGAAGAGCAAGGGCTTGACCTCCCCTATTCCTGTCGTGCGGGTGCTTGCTCCACCTGTGCTGGCAAGATTGTTTCTGGTGCAGTTGATCAATCGGATCAATCGTTCCTAGATGATGACCAAATTCAAGCGGGATATGTGCTGACTTGCGTTGCCTATCCCACCGCTGATGTGACAATTCAGACTCACCAAGAAGAAGCTCTGTACTAGTGCTTTTTCTTTAGAAGCTTGCAAAATTTTGATGGGGTTGCCAATTCTTGCTAATTTAGCGATCGCGTCATTTTTGCAAAGAGATATACCTATAAAAACTCACCTCATGGCAGTTTTGCTATGGGGTGTATTTTTTTGAAGGCGCAAGCGCAAACGGTCATACCGTTTTGAGTTTTGAGTTGTAGAGGCTTTACTCCGTCACGGTTTCAACTGATTCTCGCAGAATGCCTTTTGCAGAATGTTTCTAGTTGAGTGATTAAAACAAGAAATAGCGTTGAGCCATCGGGAGGACGGTGGCGGGTTCGCAGGTAAGCAGTTGTCCATCGGCGCGAACTTCGTAGGTTTCGGAATCTACTTCCATGTGGGGCAAGGCATCGTTGAGCTTCATGTCGTGTTTCGTGAGTTGGCGAATATTGGAGACGGCGATCGCTTTTTTCTGCAAGCCCAATTCATCAGGAATCCCTTTTTTGAGCGCTGCTTTAGAGACAAAGGTTAGGGAGGTATGGGCGATCGCGCCGCCATAACTCGCAAACATGGGGCGCATATGCACGGGTTGGGGCGTGGGAATACTGGCATTGGCATCGCCCATTTGCGCCCAAGCAATCATGCCGCCTTTAATCACCATTTCGGGTTTCACGCCAAACATGGCAGGTCGCCAGAGGCAGAGATCCGCCAGTTTGCCGACTTCCACGGAACCCACATGATCGGCAATACCGTGGGCGATCGCGGGATTGATCGTGTACTTGGCAATGTAACGCTTGGCGCGGAAGTTATCGTTGCGGCTGGAATCTTCTGAGAGGTTGCCTCTCTGGACTTTCATTTTGTGTCCGGTTTGCCAGGTGCGGATAATCACTTCGCCGATGCGCCCCATCGCCTGGGAGTCGGAGGAGATCATGCTGAATGCGCCCAGATCATGCAAAATGTCTTCGGCAGCGATGGTTTCGCGGCGAATCCGGGACTCGGCAAAGGCAACGTCTTCGGCGATCGCCGGGTCGAGGTGATGGCAAACCATCAGCATATCCAGGTGTTCGTCTAAGGTGTTGACGGTGTAGGGACGGGTGGGATTGGTGGAAGAGGGCAACACATTCGCCTGACCGCAGACTTTAATGATATCGGGGGCGTGTCCGCCGCCTGCGCCTTCGGTGTGATAGGTATGGATCACGCGATTTTTGAAAGCAGCGATCGTGTCTTCCACAAATCCGGCTTCGTTTAAAGTATCGGTGTGGATGGCAACCTGGATATCGTAATCATCGGCAACACTGAGGCAGGTGTCGATCGCGGCTGGAGTGCTACCCCAATCCTCATGGAGCTTTAGCCCCATCGCGCCTGCTTCCACCTGTTCTTCCAATGCTTCCGGTTTGCCGCTGTTGCCTTTACCCAAAAAGCCCAGGTTCATCGGAAAGGCATCCGCAGCCTGCAACATTCGATGCATGTACCAAGGACCCGGTGTGCAGGTGGTGGCGTTGGTGCCTGCCGCAGGTCCCGTGCCGCCGCCAATCATGGTGGTAATGCCAGCGGCGATCGCCACTTCAATTTGCTGCGGACAGATGAAGTGAATGTGCGTATCAATGCCGCCCGCCGTGAGAATCATCCCTTCCCCGGCGATCGCTTCGGTTCCGGGACCAATAATAATTGTCACATTATCTTGAATATGGGGATTTCCCGCTTTGCCGATCGCATGAATTTTGCCATCCTTAATGCCCACATCGGCTTTGACAATGCCCCACCAATCCAGGATGAGCGCGTTGGTAATTACCGCATCCACTGCCCCATCTGCATTCGTGATCGGCGACTGTCCCATGCCTTCTCGAATCACTTTGCCGCCGCCAAACTTTACCTCATCGCCATAAGTGGTGTAGTCTTGCTCCACTTCGATGATTAGCTCCGTGTCGGCAAGCCGGACGCGATCGCCCACCGTCGGTCCAAAGGTTTCCGCATAGGCGCGGCGATTCATGCGATAGCTCATGGAATGCCCTAATTCACTAATAGAGAAATTTGTAGCCGTTTAGTTGTACCAGAATCGTCGCAGAAAATACTAATGCGATCGCAATTTGGTTACATCGTTGAGCAAGGCTCGCAGAACGTCATACCCCAACAGTTGTTTAAGCGTGAGGGTAGCGCGATTCATGAAGGCAGACTGTTGACCTTTTGTTAAGTCTTCCAGTGGGCGAATGATTTTGGGATTGTAGTTGCCAAGGACAGACACTCGTGGCTGTTGGCTGGTGTTGGGTAAAGTATCATGCCAGCAGAGTCCGTGAGACAGAACAACAGAGCCAGCTTTGCCCATCACAATTTTTGCTAACAACTGAAATTTGGCAGGGTCAGGAAAATGGCAGAAGGCTTGGCTACCGGGAGCAAACATTGGTGCGCCATTGGTTTCGATAAAGTCCTCCAGCATCCAGATTGCCTGAATCTCCAGTACAGGCGAAGCGGGGTAAGGTTGGGGCAAGCTGAAGTAAGGATATCCCATGCAGCTGGCTCCAGGTTGAAGGATATGAGCCGAAAAACCGCTGAGAGTCATGTCCACACCCAAAATGGCTTCGGCAATTGCCATCACGGTTGGATGTTGCACCATCTGTTCAAACACTTCACCTTTGTAAATCAACCCATACAATCGCTCTCGTGAGCAAAACGGGAATTTAAGACACATCGTCTGATTAAAGTTTGCGATCGCTGGTTCTGTAAACTGCTCAAACATGGGCTTAACCAGACACTTGTTGTAGTTCTGTGAGCATTTTACGGAGACTTTGTAGCCAGTGGGAAGGATGAGTACCGAGGAGGGCAGAGGTTTTTTTGAGAGCCAGGACGGAAAAAGGGGGACGGGGAGCGAGGTGGGCGATCCCAAACATCAAGTTTCTAAAAATAATGACCACATATTTCTACGCCATCCCCGATCTCTTCGCCAATACTGGTTAAATCGGAAATTCCTAGCAGTTTAATAGTTCCTGACCCCATATAGTCTTACGCCCAAGCCTGAGCTTTGTCATAAGCCTCAGCAGCCGAGATTACCTGAAGCAGCACATTACAAGACTCACAAGCATACATGCGGCGATCGGCTTGCCTCGGTTGAGCAAATAGAATCTCTGCTAAGTACCACACGTTGCTATTCCTTGCTGCTTTATGCTCTTGAAACCTTCAGAACCAATTCTTTGCAAGATGTTAACTTAGTAATTTTTTATAACTATTGTTTATTTAACTAAACAGAATAACTAAAGTTGAGCTTATCTTAAATGATCTGAATCCTGATATGATTCAGTCAAGATGCATCTTTACGCATCAAAGGCATTGAGTCTGAACCATTTGCTCTAGGGTTTTCTAGAGATTGAGTCGGTTATTTCTCTAGCTACAGTCGGGCAAGTGCCAAGCTTCCCAAACTTCACATGGTGATGTTCAATTTTCTTGGCGTTTTGCAGTTTGTCCAGCGGTTTCTCCTACAGAGGGATCGCAAGGTTTTTTAGATTCAGATTACAGGAAGGGAGATTTATGTCTTACGCGCAAACTAGAACCCAGGCAAAAGCTGGGTACAAGGCTGGGGTACAGGATTACCGCTTGACGTACTACACCCCAGACTACACGCCCAAGGATACGGATATCCTGGCGGCATTTCGGGTCACGCCTCAACCTGGAGTTCCTTATGAAGAAGCGGCAGCAGCAGTAGCCGCTGAGTCTTCTACCGGAACCTGGACGACGGTTTGGACTGACTTGCTGACTGACCTCGATCGCTACAAAGGTCGTTGCTACGACATCGAACCCGTTCCCGGTGAAGATAATCAGTTCATTGCTTACATTGCCTATCCTTTAGATCTGTTTGAAGAAGGCTCTGTCACCAACCTGCTAACCTCTCTCGTGGGTAACGTGTTTGGCTTCAAAGCACTGAAAGCTCTGCGTTTAGAAGATTTGCGGATTCCTGTAGCCTACCTGAAGACCTTCCAAGGTCCTCCCCACGGCATCCAAGTAGAACGCGACAAGATCAACAAATATGGTCGTCCGCTGTTGGGTTGCACCATTAAACCCAAGCTAGGTCTGTCGGCAAAGAACTACGGTCGTGCGGTTTACGAATGTTTGCGCGGCGGTTTGGACTTCACCAAAGATGATGAAAACATCAACTCTCAGCCATTCCAACGGTGGCGCGATCGCTTCCTGTTTGTAGCTGATGCCATTCACAAATCCCAGGCTGAAACCGGTGAAATCAAAGGTCACTACCTGAACGTCACCGCTCCCACCTGCGAAGAAATGCTGGAACGGGCTGAGTATGCCAAGCAACTCGAAATGCCCATCATCATGCATGACTTCTTGACTGCTGGTTTCACCGCCAACACCACCTTGGCAAAATGGTGTCGCGCCAACGGAGTGTTGCTGCACATTCACCGCGCCATGCACGCCGTCATCGATCGCCAAAAGAACCATGGGATTCACTTCCGCGTTTTGGCGAAGTGCCTGCGGATGTCTGGTGGTGACCATATTCACACGGGCACCGTTGTGGGCAAACTAGAAGGCGACAAAGCCATCACCCTAGGTTTCATCGACTTACTGCGCGAAAACTACATCGAGCAAGATCGCTCTCGCGGTGTTTACTTCACCCAAGACTGGGCATCTATGCCGGGTGTTATGGCAGTCGCTTCCGGCGGTATCCATGTATGGCACATGCCCGCCCTCGTGGAAATCTTTGGTGATGATTCCGTTCTGCAATTCGGCGGCGGCACCCTGGGTCACCCTTGGGGAAATGCTCCTGGCGCAACGGCAAACCGCGTTGCCCTAGAAGCTTGTGTTCAAGCCCGTAACGAAGGTCGCGACCTGATGCGTGAAGGCGGCGACATCATCCGCGAAGCTTGCCGTTGGTCGCCTGAGTTGGCGACCGCTTGCGAACTGTGGAAAGAAATCAAGTTTGAGTTTGAAGCACAAGACACGATCTAAAGATAAGTTCTGAGTGATGAGTTTTGAGTTTTGAGTTATAAGAACGTTTTAGGCATTCAGTTCTCAGTGGATGAAGCCCGACTTTCTGGTTCTTTTAGCAGAGTGCTGATAGCCAACGTTGAACCCTAACTCAAAATTCAAAACTTAAAATTCAAAACTTTCTGATTTATGGATCTCAAGCAAATTGCGAAAGATACAACCAAAACCCTGATTAGCTACGTGACTTATCAGGCGTTGCGAGTGGTGATTGCCCAGCTAGATGAAACTGAACCGAAACGGGCTTACTGGTTACGCCAGTTTTCCCTTCGAGTCAGCGTTCAGGATAGCGAAGTGTATCTAACAGCGCTCTTTCAAGAAGAGCAGCGGATCGCCTTTCGCCTTCTCACTGTCAGAGAACATATTGTTGAAGAAATGGCAGATTACCTACCGGAAATGCTCCGCACGGGAATCCAGCAAGCCAACTTACAGCAGCGAACTCAGCAGTTGGAACGAATGACGCAAACTGATCCCACTGCATCCGCAAGTCATCCTGAACAGCCCGAACAACCTGAACAGGAATCTGGCTATCAACCCGACAGCTATTAGTCAATTGCTAAAAGCTGTTGATTTCAACCCTAAACCTTTAGACATTACCGAGGACTTTCATGAAGACTCTCCCAAAAGAGCGGCGCTACGAAACTTTTTCTTACTTGCCTCCCCTGACGGATGCTCAAATCGCTCGCCAAATTCAATACACCATTGACCAAGGCTTCCATCCTGCGGTTGAGTTTAACGAAGACTCCAATGCAGAAACCTACTACTGGACTT
Source organism: Sivoneniella epilithica UHCC 1019 (assembly GCF_040830845.1). NCBI lineage: Bacteria > Bacillati > Cyanobacteriota > Cyanophyceae > Leptolyngbyales > Leptolyngbyaceae > Sivoneniella > Sivoneniella epilithica. The sequence continues at coordinate 85,498 of NZ_JBFPDP010000007.1, read as the reverse complement.
TGTGGAAACTGCCTATGTTTGGCTGCTCTTCTCCTCAAGAAGTGCTAAATGAAGTGCAACAATGCCGCTCAGAATATGGCAATTGCTACATCCGCGTGGTTGCATTTGACAACATCAAACAGTGTCAAGTCATGAGCTTCATCGTTCACAAACCCGGCAGCACAGGCAACACCAGCGGCGGCAGCGGCTACCGCTATTAGCTTGTTGAATAACTAAATGATTTAGGGTGGTCAGCGATGTTCCACCCTATTTTTGTGTGAATGATCAGAAATTCCATCCTTCGCACCCCACCGATAACTTTTCCCTGCACTCTAAAGTATCGAAGAGCATTATTCTCCTTCATGAGTGCTGGCATACTTTTTTGCCAGATCCGCATCAATGCTTTCGTTGCCTAAATCTGTAGAGTTGCGTAGTGTTAATGTCCCGAAATGATGCTCAAACCTGGAGCGCGCCACATTTTGCTCAGCGTTATCCAAAAGTAGCTTGAAAGCCTGTGAAAACTGTCTCTCTAGCAGGGTAGCGGCTAAAAATCCCAATCACCTGTGCTTGTCGCTGAATTGCCACAAACACCTGCTCACTAAGTTCTAATGTTAGACTTTGGCTCATAAGGGATTAGGAATGTGAATGCAGTTAATTGCAACTTTTCTAAAACCAGTGACTTTAAAACCGTAAGAATATTTGACCAAGCAACAGGCAGTGAAGATAATCCGCTGCCCATTGCAATATCCGTATCTGATTGCTTAGCTTAGTCAAGCTGCTGAGGAGCTTTACGCTTGGTGCGCCGTTTGAGCATGGCTCCACCCAATGCCACGATGCCCAATCCAAGCATGGAGCTAGGTTCGGGAACAGCAGCAGTATTTGGATTTGATTCTGGAACAGTATTTGAGTTTATGGCAGTCCATATGCCGCGAATCCCCCCTAGTCGCCAAGTCCCATTGTCAATTTGTGATGGGCTGAGAACTTCGGCTTGGTAATTAGCCAGCCCAATGCCAATCGGATTGATAAGTTGAAAGCCCCTCAAATTCAAAAGTCCATTGGAAGTGTAGGTTCCAGTAAACAACTCGCGCCCTCGATAGACTTCCCTGCTATACCAATCAAAGTAGCCAGTAATGTTAAAGTCTGCACCATTTGGACTTTGGGTCTCGAAAACCAAGTCTGAACCGTTCCAATTAACGCTATCAGATCCGGTAACTTCCCATTGCCCCTGGGTTAAGTTGACGATGTTTGCTGCTTCTGCTTTGGTGCAAATGCTCTGGGCTAAAAGTAAGCAAGCTACAGCGGTTGGGACTAGCGATCGCATGATGAGTACTCCTGTGATATCGATAATTTTGGAAAACAGGTGCAAGGATGTTGGACAAAGCCAGCTAACTATTGATCCATCGGAATGTTTTCATACACTAATCATCTGATCGGAGATTATCAAGACTCTTTCCAATATCTTCATGAACAGAGGATTATCAAGACTCTTTTCGTGTAATACTTTCTCGCCGGAGATATTAAGAGACACTGCTCATCAAGCTTCTTTGAAAAAGCGGATTAGTTCACGCGCAGGAGCAAGCACTTGTCCATCGGTGCTAAGTTGAGCGATCGCTGTCATACTTTTGAACGTGCAATGTGTGAGTTTTCTAGGTATGCAATCCTCTCCTTTTAGTCCTGCTTTTGCGGTTTGGAATCAACGTCAAGTCCTTCAGCAAAGGCGCGATCGCCTGCAAGCATTGTTTCACGCGGTTGATGATCCAGACTCTTTAGCGTTGGCTCAGTGGGTTCATTTATACGCAGCGGTTTTGGAGTTTAAGCCGGATTTGGTGTTGGAGTTGGGGCGAAACCTGGGTAACTCTACTTGTGCTTTTACAGAGGCGGCAAATCAGATTGGAAATTGTCGGGTCGTCAGCTTGTGTCGGTCAACGAATTGGCAAGAATCTACGCGATCGCGAGTCAGCCAAGTTGTCCCAGTTGAGTGGTTTCAGCTATTGGATGCGAGAGTCGCGGACATTTTACAGGTTGAGGCTAAAGCGCTTTTAGGGAATAGTCAGCGAATCTTAGTCCTGTGGGATGCTCACGGCTTCGATGTCGCGGAGTATATGCTGGGTTCGCTGATGCCTTTGCTGAAAAACCGTGAGCATGTTGTTTTGGTGCATGATATCACTGATTTGAGATACCACGCGGGACAAGAAAGCTATGGAGACAAGCCTTTATGGCGGGCGGGAAACGATGATATTTACAGCGACCATACTGTCCGGGTGGTATTGGGTCACCTTTCCTCGGCAGTCGAGCAAGCGATCGCCCTAGTAGACTTTACCTCTCGTAATCATCTGCCTTTACACTCAGCCGATGAGAGTTTTTATACTGAGTTGAGCCACGAGCAAAATAACGCTCTGGTAGATCTATTAGGAGATCAACTATTCTCCCGTAATGGACATTGGTTTTGGTTTTCGCTGAATGAAACAAACGAAAGTGCGCTGGTTCATTTTCCAAAATTCACCTCGCCAGATTTCGATGAACAGTTAAATAGCTCCTCATCTAGTCGTCTTAACACAGAGCAGCTACACGCTGAGGTCAAATTGTTGAAAAGTACAATTGCTGGGATGGAAAGCAGCAAGTTTTGGAAAATCAGGCTGCTTTGGTTAAAGTTGAAAAACCTGTTGGGCATGGATTCGGTATAGCTTTGCTCAGGTGAGCGATCGCCCTCGTTTATCATGTATTGAGCAATAAAAGAATATTTGAGATGGTTGAGCGCTAGACAAGTGAAATGCTCGATCACTGGTCTATTTAGAGAAAAACGATCGCGATCGCTGAGCTACGAAAAAGCGCGACCGATCCACTCCATTTGAATGTTTCCCTTCATCTTGAATGAGCGATTCTTAACCTTTTGTCAGATTGTGCCACTTTACTAAGCGCTGTTACGCAAGCTGTTGATAATCTTCCTAGCAAACAACAGATAGCAAAAAATTAATATAATTTCAGTTTCGCAACAATTCTTGATATACTCTGTAACAGTTCTTTACATATGCGCTGAGAGCGCTTTGGAGATTGACCTATGGCAATTAGTATCGAGTCCGCTCGTTCTATTTTTTCAGGAACTTTAGCTGCCAATGTTGTCCCAGCCACGATCGAGTCCTTTAATCAATTGGGTGCAGAAGATCAACTAGCACTGATTTGGTTTATCTATACTGAAATGGGTAAAACCATTACCGTCGCGGCTCCTGGCGCTGCCAACATGATTTTGGCACAGGGCATTCTTGAGCAAATCAAGCAAATGCCACCCATGGCGCAAACTCAGGTGATGTGTGACTTGGCAAACCGCGCTGATACGCCCATCTGCCGCTCCTATGCATCTTTCAGCATGAATATTAAGCTAGGTTTTTGGTATCAGCTTGGAGAATGGATGGCACAGGGTTTAGTGGCTCCGATTCCAGAGGGATATAAGCTTTCAACCAAAGCGGCAGGTGTGCTGCAAGCGGTTCGGGAAGCTGATTCAGGACAACAGATCACCATCTTGAGAAACATGGTTCTTGACATGGGCTTTGATCCAAATGCACCGGGTAGCTACAAGAAAGTTGAAGATCCTGTGGTTGTGCCTACAGAGATGGCATCTCGGAGTCAGGTCAAGATTGAAGGCATTGATAATCCTACAGTCTTTGATTACATCAACAACATGAACGCCAATGACTTTGAAGCAGCAGTTGCGCTATTTGGTGCTGAGGGTGCATTGCAACCTCCGTTTCAAAAACCCATTGTGGGTCAGCAGGCAATCTTGGCATATATGCGAGAAGAATGCCAAGGGCTGAAAATGATGCCAGAACGGGGCGTTGCTGAAGCACCCGATCAAGGCTACACGCCCGTTAAGGTAACAGGTAAGGTGCAAACTCCTTGGTTTGGTGCCAGTGTTGGTATGAATATTGCATGGCGCTTTTTGCTTGATCCTCAAGGCAAAATTTACTTTGTGGCGGTTGATTTGTTGGCATCGCCTAAAGAGCTTCTTAACTTAGTTCGTCGGTAGGACTGAGTTTAAGTTCTGAGTATTTTGGGTTCATTAATCCAAAATCGCCAGTCTAATATCTAAAAGTAGGGTGAGCGATGTTTGCCCTACTTTTTTGGGTCAGTTTTCAAGTGAAACTGGAGGGGGCAGATTGTTGAGGATAAATCATGTTGCAGTGGAATGCTGAGGATTATGCTAAAAGTTCGTCAGCACAGACAGCATGGGCGCATGAGTTAATAACCAAACTCAAATTTAGTGGCAATGAAACTGTTTTAGATGTGGGCTGTGGCGATGGCAAAATGACGGCTGAACTGGCGCGGCGTTTGCCGAATGGATTTGTTTTAGGAATTGACAGTTCGACTGAAATGGTGGATTTCGCTGCTGCTGAGCATTTACAACCCGCGATCGCAAATCTACAGTTTGTCTGCATGGATGCCCGTAAAATTGAGAGCAATCGCACTTTTGATGTGGTTTTTTCCAATGCGGTGCTGCACTGGGTGGATGATCATCCAGCGTTTCTGCGAGGTGCTAGTCAAGTATTGAGATCGAGCGGAAAGTTAGTTATTTCCTGTGGAGGGAAGGGCAATGCTGATGACGTTGTGAGGGTGTTTGAGGCGTTAATTCAGCAGTCTACTTGGCAGCCTTATTTCACAAATTTTCAGTTTCCCTACTTTTTTTATAGTCCAGACAAGTATGGGGCTTGGTTACCTGAGTTTGACTTTCAACCTGTACGGCTGGAACTTGTGCCGAAGGATATGACTCACCTAGGGAAAGAGGGTTTAGCCAGTTGGATTCGGACAACCTGGATGCCTTACATTCACCGAGTGCCGGAAGTTAGACGGGAGGAGTTGATTGCAGAATTTCTTGAATGCTATTTAGATCAACATCCACTCGATCGCCAGGGAAATTCTCATGTCAAAATGGTGCGGCTGGAAGTCGAGGCGATTAAAGTTAGTGGATAAGCGCAGTTGTTTGGTTCTATGAAATATGTCTATGAAACGATCGCGATCGCCCAGCGTATCCTAACCGAACTTGGACGACGGCAGCGCAGCCTATTTTTTTGGGCAGTGTTTCCGATCGCGGTATTGGTAATGAATGGGTTGATTTTTGCAGAACGTTCCAAAACGGCGCTGCCGGAACCGTTGACCTTGGGGCAAGCCTTGGAGCGATCGGCACCTGCGACCTTAGTTGGAGCCGCGCTTTTCTTCAGTTGTTTAGGCGGTAGCGTTGCCACGGTCGTTTCAGAACGAGAGCAACGTACTTTAAAGCGATTATTCCTCAGTCCTTTAAGCGGCATCTCCTATTTTTTAGGAATTGGATTGGCACTAAGCGCGATCGCGATCGGTCAAACTATTTTGGTTGGAGTAGTGGCGATCGCCCTTGGCGCACAGTTTCAAGGCTCCCCCTTGCTTGCCGCTATGATTATTTTGCTGAGCATTCTGTCCTATGTCGGCGTGGGCTTTATTTTAGGCACTCAACTAGCCCGTCGTACCGAAGACGTGAATACTCTCGTCGCTGCGTTTGGGGTGCCCTTGCTAATTTTGGGCGGTGCCTTTGTTCCAACCTTCATCTTTCCAAAAACGCTGCTCGACTTAGCTCAGTTCAATCCCATTTATCACATGACGGAAGCTCTAACCAAAGTCTTAGCAGAAGGAAGAAATTTGTCGGAAATCGCCCCAAATTTTTGGTTCCTTGCCGTGTTTGCCATATTCATGGTTGGCGCTGGTTGGCTATCTTACCGACGTATGATCCAGGTAGAAAGAAGGCTGTAGGGGGGAGGAGAAAGTTTTGAGTTTTGAATTTACCATCTTCCTATGTTGAATATTGAGCATCTTTATAAAAGCTATGGTCGGACAGCGATTTTGGATGACTTGAATTTGTCGATCGCAACCGGGCAAATTTACGGGCTGTTGGGAGCCAATGGAGCAGGCAAAACCACCACGATCAATGTTCTTTGTAACTTGCTGAAGGCAGATAGCGGCATAGTGCAGGTGAATGGACAAGCTGTTTCCGAAAAAACGAAATATTGGATTGGTGTGGCTCCCCAAGAAACATTAGTGTATCGATCTCTGACCTGTGCGGAAAACCTTGGCTTTTTTGCCAGCTTGTATGGATTACGCGGCAAGGAAAAGACTCGACAAGTTCGCTATTGCTTAGAAGCGGTAGGCTTGGCAGATTGGGCAGCGAGCTTAGCCGAAACTCTCAGCGGCGGAATGCAGCGCCGACTCAGTTTAGCGATCGCCCTAGTGCATCAACCCAAATTGCTGATTTTGGATGAACCAACCACTGGGCTAGATGTGGAAGCCCGCTATGAGTTATGGAATCTGATTCGCCAGCTTAAAAATCAAGGCATCACGATTCTGTTGACGACGCATTTGCTGGATGAAGCGGAAAGGTTATGCGATCGCATTGGGATTCTCAAACAGGGCAGACTATTGGCAGAAGGCACTTTAACAGAACTGCGTCAATGGGTTCCTGCTCACGAAGTGGTTACGGTGCAAACGACTCAGTCGGAAGCCGCGATCGCTCGTGCAACTGAACTTGGCTTTGTTCATCGTCGTTATGGGGGCGACCTTGCCTTTTGGCTACCTCAAAGTCTGGAACTAAAGGAAATTGTGGCATTGTTTGAAACTATTCCACTCACTTCGATCGCTCGTCAGCCCGTTCGTCTAGAACATATTTACCTAGAAGTCACCCACACTAGCCATGTCCACGCCTGACACCATTCATCATCACTCTAGCCACCATCGACAAGAAATTTATGAAATAAAGTGGGGTCGGTTATGGTGAGTGGCATGCAGATCATGTTCTAGAGCGCCCCAGTCAGAGTGTTCAATCTGGTCGATCGCCTGATCAAGCTGCTCCCGATAAGCATAGAGCGATCGCACCAGTGCCTTTTGGTTGTATTTTGCCATCATCATGCCCAATTCAGGATTGCCGCCCCCCACCCGGCTAGTATCCCGAAACCCAGAGCTAGCAAGCTTTTTTGCCAATTCTAGAACCGCTTGATCCGCCTCGCCGATACAGGCAGAAATTAGACTGGCGCTAACCATTACAGGTAAATGAGAAATCCAGGCAACCGCGCGATCGTGTTCATCTGGAGAACACCGATAAACATGAGATTGCAGCGATCGTGCCAGTTCCTCTACTTGCTGCACCGCTTCCGACGGCGTAGTTTCAGCAGGCGTAAGCACATACGCACAATTGACAAATAACTTTCGCTGGGCTGCCTCGATGCCGCTTTCTGCCGTTCCTGCCATGGGGTGCCCGCCCACAAAATTCTTCCATTTAGGGGCGATCTCTTGCATTACCCATCCCTTCACAGATCCCACATCGGTCACCACGGCATCCAATGACAAATAAGGTAGAATTTCATCCATAGCAGCTTCCATTACACCCAGCGGTGTACACAAAAACACCACATCTGCCTGTCGCAAAATCTCAGGACTGACGCTAGATTGATCAGCTACACCCCGTGAGATCGCCCGTTCACAGGTTTCCGACTTGCGGCTGACTCCTAAAACACGATGCCCTTGCGATCGAAAATCTAGCCCCAACGATCCACCAATCAATCCCAGTCCGACAATGCCAATAACCATAAAGTTGTCTGGTGCGTCAACTTCTAAAATAGGACTTTCTCGATAAAATTAAGTGATTATCCAATCGCTACCATGACTTTGCTTTCCAAACAATTTCCCGGCGATTCCGCCCATTCTTTTCAACCCTCGCAGATTGTTTGTTTGGAACATGACTCTAGCCGTTTGTATGCCGAGGTGGTGCAAGTTGCCGAGCAGCGTCGGGTATGTTGGGTACGACCGTTAGCCTTAGTTACAGGAGATCTAGCGATCGCCCAGTCAGCGTTACCTGAACTGTATGATTTGCGCCAGGGATCGGATTTATTGCTGCCGATCGCTTTGTTTAGAGTGGCGATCGATACGGAAATAATGCCTGTGATAGCACATTTATATGCAGAAAACACTGCGATCGCCAGCAAAACGGGACAGACGAACCATCAGCACTTAAGCCGGTTTGTGCGGCAAGTTTGTATAGCGCATCGATCGCTTTTCGCCGCCTCATCCTAAAACATATACTCCAGCGAGATGCCAAACCGATTATCTTTTTTGTAGCGTGAGTTTTGCTTTTCTATGTCTGTTGATAGCCGCACATGTTTAGTCAGCGCATAGCCAAACGACAGCGTGAGTACCCCTACCTCATCATATTGACCCGGATCGACCCAAGTGAGCATGAAAGCCAAGTCTGCCGCACCCGTGCGGGAAGGCACCGCTTGCACCCGAAACCCCACATTTAAGCCATCGGTCGTGTAGCGCGGAGATTCTAAGTAGCGATAGCCCAACACGGGAGCAATATTAAAATAGCCGCCCAGAGGTAAGAGGTAATAGCGGAGGTCGGCTCCACCCGCTTTGCGATCGCCATTGAAAGAGGCAATATAGTTACCGCTGAGGGTCAAGCTGGTTTTGCCGATGAAAAAATCTTCTACGCCGACATTCCAGCCCAGCGCATCATTGGTGCTAGGAAAGTAGGACAGCCCCAAACGTACACGAGTCCGAAAACTCGGATCGCGTCTAATATCGTCTAAAACGTTGGGCGTTTGTTTTTCCCACTTATCCAGCACCGGACTCGCATCAGCAGGTCTAGCAGGTGGAGCTTCTAGTGCAGGCTCAGCTTGGGCAAGATCACTAGCAGAATGAGACACTTGCAAGGGCGATCGCGCGGCTGGATTGCTCTCTGTTGGATTGCTCTCTGTCCCAACATCAGGGCTTATCGTCATTTGGGGATTAAACGGGTTGTTTAAATCCTTCAGTGATTTCTCTAGCGGCTGACTCGCAGGATGTTCTGATGGGGGGTGCAAGTCTTCCTTTAAAGACACCAAAAGCTTAGAAGTAGGATTTGCTTGGGCAGTTCCAGCTAAACCAACTAGGAGGCTGGCAGCTAGACAAACGGAAGACGAAATTAAAATTGCTGGGAGTTGGGGCGATCGCCTTCTGGAACTGTTCATACAAAAAACTCTCCTCACACCTAAAACATGCGTTTCAATACACTGCCACATAAATAAAACTCTGCACCCGGAAAAAATCACAGATGCAGAGTTTTAACGATTAATCAGAGAATACTATGTTCTAGCGTACTACACCATGCGTATGAACCACATCAATGGGTTTCATAAAATACAGCTTCACAAACTGCCAGCCATTTGCCAAGTAGTAAGGCAATTTCTGAACCAGTTGCAGCGGTTTGGGTACATTGGAACGGGCGATTTGCGTCAGCTTTTCGTTGTTGCCCACGCAAACTTCCAGGCGATCGTAGAACTCTGGATTTGCCACGTCTAACATGATCGGAAAGACTCTGGCAGCCGTTTCATTGGTCTTTTCAATCACGCCCTTGTCATACTCCCGTGCATCTAACCCAAGCGCTTCATAAAAGCCCGATCGTTGGACATCATTGAGATACATCGTGCCAAACACAGAGAGCAAGAAGAAACGGCACCACAGTCGCGCTTTCCAGTCGTTTAAAAACTGAGGTTGAGCGCGCATAATCGCATCAAAGAAGTCACCATGACGGTTTTCATCTTGGCACCAGTTTTCAAAGAAGCGGAAAATTGGATAAACGCGATTTTCTGGATGCGATTCCAAATGGCGATAAATCATGATGTAGCGCCAGTAGCCAATCTTTTCAGACAAGTAGGTCGCGTAAAAAATGAACTTAGGCTGAAAAAATGTATAGCTGCGGCTCTTAGTCAAAAAGCCGAGATCAAGCTGGAGGTTGAAATCGGATAACGCCTTATTTAAAAAGCCTGCATGACGAGCTTCATCCCGCGACATTAGCTCAAAGCACTCTGCCAAAGTTGGGTTTTTGCCTTTGAGCTTGCGGCTGAGTTCTTTATACAGCAGAAAGCCAGAAAATTCAGCCGTGCAAGAGCGCTCCAAGAATTCTACAAACACCTTTCGGGTTTCGCCGTCAATGTGATCCCAAGATTGCTCAAACTCGGCATCCCGCACAAAGTGATGGCGATTATAATCTACCCGAAACTCTTCTAGAATTGCCTGTAGCTCATCTTCATTCACAGAAATATCCATTTCTGCCACTGCATCAAAATCAGTGGTATAGAAGCGAGGCGTGAGAATGGTTTCCTTTGCCGGAACTTTGATGCCGGGACGCAACTCTTCAAAACTTGGCTTTTTAAGGGAATCTACCATGAGTCGTTTTCTCTAGGTTCTGAGCTACAGAATGGTTATTTAATAATTTGATGCAAGTACTCTTTTCTACGCTAGGAGTACCCATCGGCTATAGCGATTATAGGGGATTGCCCCGAGATCGCTACGTCCATCAGTCTACCAACCCAACCTATAATTAATGACCTAAAAAATATTAAGACTTACAACACACCGTCAAACTTATCAAAACATTAGATATTAAAGCTTTCGCCCACCCAACGCACAACGCCCTAAATTCTTGCTGACTTTTCTGTCCATCTCAAATCAAAATCCTTATCATGGGAAAATGCCTTCTGCCGCACTTTTACTATGCAACGGGTTATATGAATAATGTTGCGACTTCCTATGTCCTTTGGTTGGGCTGTCTCCTCCAACTTCACGGACTTCAACGTTTATACAACGGCAAAACCTTCACCGGGCTACTCTGGCTGTTTACCTTTGGGCTGATGGGTTTTGGTCAGTTGTTTGATCTCGTGTTAGTTCCTGGCATGGTGGATGAATACAACACTAAGCTTCGAGCCAGTCAGGGAACGCTACCGGGTAGTTCAGTTCCACAACCCGCGATCGAACGGGTCATCAAAAAACCGGAAGTGATTACTGTAGTTCCTCAGCCAAGACCCGATCAACTTGCCGTAAAATTAGTCAAAGCGGCTCAAGCGCGAGGTGGCAAGCTTTCAGTCACTCAAGGGGTGATTGATACAGACGCAAGTTTCGCTGCCGTTGAAGCAACTCTACGTACTCTGGTTAAAACGGGTTATGTGGACACTTACAACGATGTCGCAACGGGCGTAGTGCTATACCACTTTAGAGAGCTATAGTCCTCAGTTTCGCACCAGCCACTTTTGAGCATTGAGGCGCTGCAAAGTCCAAAACACTAGCAGCCCTAAATCGGATTTGCGTTCATCAATCCGAAAAGACTCTAAGGTGCTGGCTTTGCCGCCGCTTTCAGCATAGGAAAATCCTTTCTTACCATTGATGGTTTCATCAAAAAAGTAAAGGTTAAATTCGCGGGTTTGCTTGTAGCCGCTACTCCAAACCCCGACTACTTGCCAGCAGTCTGGCGATTGGCTAAAGCCGATGACATCAATCTTTTTCTTTTCAAGGGACAGTTCTACTCCTTGAATGCTTTGGCTTTCGAGTCCTGCTTTAAGTGCCGGGAGGAAATCTTGCTGAATAAAGTCAGGAAACGGCTTGTCTTCCAGTGCAGGTGGTTTTTCTTTTTTGGCTTTTGCTTCAGGTTTTGCGCCAGCGATCGCTGGCTCTTTAACTGGCTCTGGAGTAGCTGAATCTGGAGTCGTTTCTTCTGGCATGAGTTGGCTCAATCCTTTTTCAAAGACTTAACAGCAGTGGGGAAAAGTCGCTAAGCATCGTTTGCTTACTGCCTGATTCTACTGGAATTCAAGGTCAGTGAACTATCAAGGATTACTGTATCTAGGCATTAAAGAAATCAATGGGTGAATGGATTTTCTCAAAAAGGGCTGATCAGCCCTTTTTGTTGATGAACTGCTCCAAACTCAACCGACTATGATACAGGGCTTTATTTGCTTTCGGTGAAGTCAGCATCAATCACATCCTCTTCAGTACCCGTGGAGGAACTAGCTCCAGCATCAGCATCAGGAGTTTCTGCACCCGGAGCCGTTGCGCCATCGGCTTGCTGATAAATGCTGCTACCAATGGTATATAGAGTTTGCTGAAGTTCAGTGGTGAGGGTTTTGATGCGATCGCTATCGTCTTGGGCGATCGCGTCCCTGAGATCTTTAATCAACCCTTCAACCTTTGTTTTGTCATCATCAGAAACTTTGTCACCGAGTTCGGCAAGCTGCTTCTCTGCCTGATAACACAGGGAGTCTGCCTGGTTTTTCAGGTCAATTTTTTCACGGCGTTCCTTGTCTGCCGTAGCATTTTGCTCAGCTTCACGCACCATGCGCTCCACATCATCCTTGGGTAGCGTGGAAGCGCCGGTAATGCTGATCGATTGCTCTTTACCAGTGCCCTTGTCTTTGGCGGTGACTTGCAAAATACCGTTGGCATCAATGTCAAAAATTACCTCAATCTGAGGAATGCCACGGGGAGCCGAAGGAATGCCATCTAAACGGAAGGTTCCCAAGCTCTTGTTATCGTTCGACATCTCCCGTTCACCTTGCAAAACGTGAATTTCCACGTTGCTTTGACCATCCACTGCCGTTGAGAAGACCTCAGATTTTTTGGTAGGAATGGTGGTGTTGCGAGGAATAATTTTGGTCATCACGCCGCCCAAGGTTTCGACCCCCAGGGAAAGTGGGCTAACGTCGAGCAGCAAAATGTCTTTCACTTCGCCTGCCAATACACCTGCTTGAATGGCTGCGCCAACCGCAACCACTTCATCAGGGTTAACAGTCTGGTTAGGTTCTTTGTCTAAAATACGTTTAACCAGTTCCAAAATGGAGGGAATGCGAGTAGAGCCGCCCACCATCACCACTTCATCAATGCTTTCTTTACCCAACTTGGCATCCCGCAGCGAGTTTTCTACGGGAATCCGGCAGCGATCGATTAAATCGGCACAAAGTTCTTCAAATTTGCCACGGGTCAGCGTAGTATCCAGATGTTTGGGACCATCTTGAGTTGCAGTGATGAAAGGCAAGTTGATTTCTGCCTGAGTGACGCTGGATAGCTCAATCTTGGCTTTTTCGGCAGCTTCAGTCAGGCGTTGCAGAGCTTGCTTGTCCTTACGGAGGTCAATTCCTTCAGATTTGCGGAATTCGTCTGCCAGATAATCTACGATTTTTTTATCAAAGTCGTCGCCGCCTAGGTGAGTGTCACCGTAGGTCGCCAGCACTTCAAACACGCCATCGCCCACTTCTAGGATAGACACGTCAAAGGTGCCGCCGCCCAAGTCAAACACAAGGATAGTTTCGTTGCTCTTTCTATCCAAGCCGTATGCCAGCGAAGCAGCGGTGGGTTCATTAATGATCCGTAAAACTTCTAAGCCAGCGATTTTTCCGGCATCTTTGGTTGCTTGGCGCTGGGAGTCGTTGAAGTAAGCAGGAACAGTAATTACGGCTTGGGTGACATCTGAACCTAAATATTTACTAGCATCCTCTTTCAGCTTACGAAGCACTTCAGCGGAGATTTGCTCTGGGGCAAACTGCTCACCTTTAGCAACGCAATCAATTTTGACGTTACCGTTGACATTCACAACTTTGTAGGAAACTTCAGTTAGCTCATTGGCAACTTCATCGAACCGACGACCAATAAACCGTTTTACTGAATAAAAAGTATTTTCAGGATTCATCACGGCTTGGCGTTTGGCAATTTGACCCACCAAGCGATCGCCATTTTTTGCAAAAGCGACTACAGAAGGCGTAGTTCGGAAGCCTTCCGCATTCGCAATAACAGTGGGTTTGCCACCTTCCATCACCGCTACACACGAATTTGTTGTACCTAAGTCAATTCCGACGACTTTTGCCATTGCTACTTCGGCTCCATCAACTACTGCGAGAGATTAAAAATATCTAAGGGGCTGTTCACTTGTCACAATTGATAATCATGAGAAGACCCGGAAATCATCGTTTATTAATCGATTTCTCCCATAGCTCAGCACTCCTCCTTCCATAGTCGTCTCAATTATGGTTTCTGATGAAGGAGTATTTACCGTACCTAGTGGGGCGGTTGTAGCATTCTGAGTTTTGAGTTTTGACACCACGATAAACTACCCCACCAGAAGGGGGCAGGTGCGCCTCGGTTACACTTGCAAGCGGGTTTATGGAGGGACAGCAATCATGGGGGAAGTCAGTTTATGACTTGCTATCCTCCCTGTCTAGAAGAAAATAGCTCTGGTTAAACCATACCTCGAATTTCTTCAACCATGCCATCACGCAGCAGCAGTTCAACCTGCATTTTTTCAATCAAGTTATCTCCCAACTCAACCCGAAAAACGCTATCGATTTGTCCTTGGTTGACTTCTTGATCCATCTCTAAAACTTGAACTTGCTGAAGCTGTTGCAAAACCTGATTTTTTTGCTCCAGTAATTCGCTTTTCTTCTGATTAACTTGTCCTTGAATGCTTTCAATTTGCTGATTGCCTTCAGAACCAGGCAGTTGCAAACTTTGTTTTTGAATCTCAGAAATCATTCGCTGCGCCTGCATTTCAAGCTGTTGAAGCTGATTATCTATCTGATTAATTTGGTCTTGCAGTTGTTGCTGCGCCTCTTCTTTCCAGCGGGGCGTAACAATCGCTTTTACATTAACAGAACGCTTTAGAATTAATTGAGAGGGTGAGACATCCATAAAACGCTTCATTAAAGGTCAAGAGAAAAAGATGTTTAGGTGAAAAGAGCTTTACACGTATGAGCAGGCAGAAGTAGCCCAACAATCATCGTTTAGCCAGCCGTACAATGCCTATTGAGCAGGACATTATGGAATCAAACAAACATCTCGTTAATCATACCCTGGTAGCGATCCATCACAACATTTCGCCGAATTTTTAGAGTTTGGGTCAACAATCCATTGTCGATCGCAAATGGTTCAGATATCAGACGAAATGGTCCAATGCGATCGTCCGGGCGAAATCCGGGGCGGTTTTTGACTTCACGATTGAGTTCCTGCCGGATCAAATCTTGCACTAGCTTACTGTCCAAGGTTAATAGCTTCTCGGAGCCTTGACTTTTACTCTCCAAGTCTGCCGTTTGTAGCGTATATCCTTGTGCCGCTGCCCACTTTTCCAAGGCATCTATATTGGGAACAATCAGCGCCCCTAACACCTTTTGGTCTTGCCCCACTAGCATCATCTGATCTAAGTAAGCACTCCGCAGACAAGCATCTTCAATCGGCTGCGGCTCAATGTTTTCGCCATTGGTTAGAACGATCGTATCTTTGGCGCGTCCAGAAATAATCAAATCGCCTTGATCTGACATCCAGCCGAGATCGCCCGTATCAAACCAACCCTCTGCATCGATCGCTTTTTGGGTTGCCTTGGGATTTTGATAATAGCCCTGCATCACTTGAGGTCCACGCAGCAGCACCAGACCTTGTTGACCCATCGCCACAGGTTGGCGTGTTTCGGGGTTAACAATCCGCGTTTCCGTTTGAACTAACGACTGCCCATCGGCACCCCGCAGGTTGCGATTGGGGCGACGGACATGGGTAATCGGTGAGGTTTCGGTCAGCCCATAGCCACCCAAAATCTCCAGACTAACAATTTCAAAGAAATCTTCCAGATGTTCGGCAATGGAACCACCGCCGCTGACGAAATACTTGACTTCTCCCCCTACGCCGTCTCGAATTTTTTTATACACTAAGCGATCGCCCAGAGCGTGCAAAATTCCAAAGGGGACAATCTGGATCAGTGCCGTTACTCGATCTAGGGTAGATGGATTGAGATTTTCCAGATCTAACCCTTGCAACGTGCGACGCGCCCGGATGAAGCGATCGCTAGCCTGTAAAAAGAACTGAACAAGCTTCTGTTTTTTCGCAGGTTGATCTCGGAATTGCTTTTGCACCCCTTCACAAATCGATTCCCACAGGCGAGGGACTGCCACCATATAGTGCGGCTTAAAATCCTTCAAATCCTTTTTCACATGGCGAATGTTGGTGTATGCCTGAGTAGCACCATGCCCAAAAATGAAGTATTCAAACGTCCGTTCATAGCAGTGCCATACGGGCAAAATGCTCAGAACCCGCTCTCTTGGCTGTACCCGCACAACCCGACCTGCCCCATCCACTTGCGAGAGTAAATTACCATGGCTCAACATTACGCCTTTGGGTTTGCCAGAGGTGCCAGAAGTATACATCAGCGTTGCTAAATCATCTCGCTGGGTAGACAGTGGCAGCAGTGTTTGCCCAATACCCAGTTCTAAGAGTTGGGGAAAATTCAAGATTTTCAGCCGCTCATCTTCGTCGGGCGTTTCGTCGGATAGCAACACGATCGCCTGAATAGGGAGATCATATAGGCGATCGCCCAACTTTTTAAAGGTGGCATAATCTTCTGCTACCAGAAACGTCGCACCGCTATTTTCCAAAATAAACAGCAACTCATCTGTGTCTGCTTGGGAGCCGCGCACCGCATTCACCGCACCCGCTGTCATAATGCCTTGATCGGCAATCAGCCACCGGGGGCTATTGTCAGAAAACAAGCCAATGCGATCGCCTACTTTTACCCCTAACGCCTGCAATCCAGCGGCAAATTCCTGCATTTGCTGATGGAGCGCCGTATAAGTCAGGGTGACGGGCGGCACACTATGAAAATCTTGCACTGCAACAATTGTGCTGAAGCGCTGGGCAGAGATCGCCCACATTGCCGGAATCGATGGCACTGCATTGTAATCAAAGGGTTGAGAAGATTGAGTCATGGAAGGCGCACTAGAACGGCTCATACGTGGCTCCTGCATTGGCAAAGAAAAGCTGCTGAAACCATTATCTCAGCTATCTTGATTTAACTCTAGTCCACGATCGCCTTCCAACGGTTGGGTTGGGCGGCTGCCAGTACTCATTGCAGGAAATGGTTCGCCTGTGAGTAAGTGATCATAGCGTTCTGGCTCAGAATCGGGCACTTTCGCCAGGACTGCATCATCCGAAATAAATTTCTTGAAATCTAGAATTTCAATTAAAACTAGCTTTTCATAATCAGAGTAATGTAGAATCACCTGCCCATCGTCTTCTGCATAAGCGATCGGCTCATTGGATAGCTCAACTAGCAAAGCATCAACATCTTGACTGTAGCTAATCTTTTTCATATCGGCTTCGCCTCCCTGGATAGAGCGTGATAATGAGAATAAACGATTCATATTCTCGATAGACCACTCGTAAAACCAATTTCTCATTCAATCTTTTCTGGGCAATCAGCTTATCTTCTAACGTTTTACTCCGGTTTTAGCTTCTACTTAACGGGAACCCATGTATTGATAAAAGTAGTAGGTTGCCATGGGAATAATAGTTGCAGCAGCGAGGAAGCCAATCACCCAAACGGTGGCATTACTTTCTTTCGTTTTTTCGGGCGTGGCAAACGTGCCTTCTACCATCACAGTATCTTTTACCGCCGGAGGACCTGGATCGGCTTGACCCGAAAGCACGGCAACTAAGCGATCGCCTGCACCCAGAAACGCCTGATTATATTTGTTGCCTTCTTTCAGGGGAATCAAAACGGTTTCCTGAGCGATACTCGTGGCGATCGCGTCGGGCATCACTGATTTCACCTTTTCTCCCGTGCGAATTCCAGTATTATTCGTCACATTATCAATCACCAGCAACGTTTGGTTTGCTTGCTCTTCCGCCGTAGGAAACCACCGCTTAAACAGCTTGTCGGTAAATCCCTCGATCGTCTCTTCATAATCCAATCGGTGAATGGTGACAATGCGAGTTTCCAAACCAGACTGAGCGGCTATCTCAGAGAAAGTAGTGCTGAGTTTACCCTCAGTATTGCGACTCAGGATTTCAGCCTTGTCAATCACCCAGGTATCCTCTGGCAAGTCAGGAATTTCATATAAACTGGTCGCGCTAGCTGGCAATGTCATCAGTTGTGTGACGAGCAAAATTAGCAAGACTGATAGACACAGCCGCTGAAATGTAAGTCGTAAGAAATTCTTTGCAACTATCAGCAATGAAAAGAGGTTGAGGAGCCGACTCATATCAATATTTGTAGCAACATTATCTTCTTCAAATACTACGCTTATCTATCCCGATAGGCAATTCAATCGATCGCCAGTGTCACATAGTACGGGCTTACTTGAGTTTTTGGAAGATAAGCGCATTTCCCCGATTTTAAGCAGTTGTGCAACTTTAAAGGCTAAATCCTCCAAGCGCTGAAAAGCCGACTGCTCAAATCCCGCGATCGCTCCTCTCAAAAAACTCCTAACTTCGCGATTAACGGCTGTATGTTCCCTGGTTCGACCTGTTGGGCGATCGCATACTGACAGCATCAGCCCCAAACCAAGGAAGTTAGGATGAAAAACTTTTATCACCAGGACTGGCTGCTCAGATTTGCCAGCAAAGTATTCAAATATTTTCTGCTGAGTCTGTTTGGCTTGCTCATTGCTTTCCTGTTTTTCGGCATCGTCGGATTCATGCCACTGATCACCCTATTGATGGCGTTACTTGAACAGTACTTCATGAAATTTGCCATTATCGTTCTCTGCATCGTCGGTGTAGCGGTGGTGATGGAATCCATTCAATAGCTGTTTTCAATTTTGCATTGATCTTCTCTCACCTGTTTTATTACACACTGACTTACTCAGGCAAAGGAAGCAGCAGGAGATAGATGGAAAAATGAAGCGAGTTCTTGAATTTGCTCCTCTGTCAGTTGGCTTTTATAATCCAGAATTTCTAAAATGGCAGACTCGTTTCCCAAAATGGAAACTAAATCATTGGGTTGAAGATTGGATTCTTCCATCAAGGCTTTGAGCAGTTCAGCGCCTTTGAGTTTGGGCATTGGCTCATGGTGTTCTTCATAGTCATAGACCAACATTCCTAATACTTTTAGATAATCGCGATCGTCCTGGGTCAGCTTACCCCGATCGATGATTAAATGAATTCGAGCTTGGGTTGCTGTTAGCTTCGCATCATTTGCGATCGAACGTGGTGGAAATTCATTCAGAAGTTGCATGTAATAGCTGCTAGGAGTTTTTAAACTAGTCGTCTGAAAGAGAGCATTCATTTGATGGGTAATGATTGTGTTTGTAGTATAGGAATGCTGGATAACTTGAGATCATTCGTTAATAAGAGTGCCTTGAGAGACTGGGCTGTTGCTGAAATAATCGCATCAGGCAATTTCAGTCGATATTGTTTGCGAAGATCGATCGCCATTTTTTTAATTGGCTCATCAATGGCAACAATCAGCAGTTGAGCCAAAAAGCTACATATTTGTTGTTCTTCTGCTTGACTAAGATTGGGATAGGAAAGTAATTCCATCTCAGTGATTATGGAAACATGATATAAACCATCGGGCAAGGGATCTGTTAAGCGTCCACCCAGGTAATACAGAGCGATATTTGTATCAAGCACCATTAGAGAATGATTCATTCCCATTCATCTCTAATTTGCTGTTGATAGTCTAGAGGATCGACCGTAAGTTGAATCACACCCGCATAAGCAGCCAATGCAGATGGTGTATCTTGCTGTTGGTAGTTTTCCAGAATTTTTTCAATTGCCTGCCAATCTTGATAGTCAATCAGAACTGCAACAGGACGCATCGATTCATCAGTAACAATTTGCTTTTTAATCGGTTTCATTATTATTTTCAAATTAAGTTCCACTGATTAACTTGAGTTTTAAGCCGAAGACTCAGCCAATTTCATATTCATCACTTCCCTTCATCTTTCATTTTTCATTTTTCATTGATCTCCTCACTCTCTCCACCTGCTTCGGCGCTTCCATTTCACTAAATACCCGAATCGCTTCTTGAAAATTTTCTTGGCTTTTCTCATCTTCATCCATTGCTTGAAAGGTCAATCCAAGTTGATAATAAGCTTCAGCTAAATCATGTCTAGCTCCTATCTGGTCTGCTAACTTAACTGAATCAAAATGATACAAAATTGCCTGTTGAAAGTTGCCCTGTTTTCTATAAATTTCTGCTAAACTATAAGTAGCTCTTATTTTGACTTGAGTAAAATCTGTTTCTTCAGCAAGAGAGAGTACTTTTCGATATATTCTAAAAGACTTTTTAAGTTCTTCTAGGTTGCTGTATGCCTTGCCAAGAAAAAAAAGTCTATATTCCGTGACCCATCTAGGTAGGTCACCCTGAAAGATCTCCTCATAAAGCTTTTCAGATATCTGAAAAGCCTCTTTAGTTAAACCTAGACAAGAGTTTAGAAAAGCCAAATAGAACAAAATAATCTTATTGACATCAAAATCACAATAAATAGACCAACTCTTATCTCTAAAAAGAGAATTTCCATCTTCAAAAATCCTTGCAGCTTCATGAAGATCCCCAAGAAATATTCTGCAAATTCCAATATTGAAGAAAGAATGCATTTCTGTTAATTTAAGTTTTTCAAGAAAACTATCTTCAGCAAGATTTTGACAATTCGGAGATGATTTAGCTATTGCCTCTGAAGCAATTATTTTTGATTGATCGTAATGTTTTATGGCTTCATGTAAATCGCCAAGAGATGAATATAAATCTCCTAAAATAGAGTAAATTAGTGCAAGAGAAGAACTAGACAAGATATTCTGTGCAACCAGTTTTATAGTGGTAATTGCCTGACTACACATTCCAATTTTATGAAATATTCGACCGAGAGATTCAGTACTTCCAAATCTAGAGTATTTGGCTCTTCTCTCTTCTAAAATTGCAGCACTAGCTTTTTCAAAATCACTAATTTCTATGTAAAAATAACAAGCTTCAAATGCTTTTCGAGCATCCTGTAATGTCTCAAATGTACTTACAGACATTACCCAAAATTCTGCTGCTTTGCGATTTGCTGTTTCCCAATCTTGCCTTACTCTTAACTGACTAATCGCCTCTGCTCTGATCACTGGATGCAACCAAAATTCTCCATTTTTACAATCAACCAGTGAGCGGTCTTGCAAGGATTTAATTACTCGGCGATGGCGATTTTCTGAGATGTCCCACAGTAGACAACATAGCCCTTCTATGGGCACGGTTGGCACATCTTGATAGCGATAACAACCCATGCGGCAGAGCAGATTGTAGGCATCTGGATCAAGCTGTTGTAGGCGATTGAATTGGTGCGTCACCAAGTCTTCTAAATCGCGCTCAATCAGCAAATCGTTTTGGTTTGCCTGCCAGTATGCCTCTGTTTCTCCAGAGAAATCTTCCAAAATCACGCCGCTGATTAGATCCATCGCTTTGGCATTGCCACCATAGGCATGATGCAAAGCCGCTAGAGCGCTCTCACTCGCATTGGAAGAGAGGGGCGTAAGTTGAATGCTGCGGCTTTGGAAGAACTGCGACCAAGCTTGCAGATCCAAACTTTTCAGTCCGTAATGGTGAACTGTAATCGCAGGCTCTCGCAGGCGTTCTCGACTGGTGATCAGCGTCAGGGATTGCACGGTCGGATCATTCAAAACGCGCAGCAGTTCTAAATATCGGCGGTGGGCTTCGATGAATTTACCGGTGGAATCTAAGGCAGGTTCCAGGTTGTCAATCAAAATGCCAATGCGATCGCTTTGCAGTTTACGCTTGAGCCGATCGAGGGACACCAAAAATTCGCGCCCTGGTTCTTCGCCCAGTTGTCGCAGCTTTTCTTCAATCAGCCCTTCAATTGAAGCGATATCCTTGGTTTCCTTGGCGATCGGAAACTCCAGGTAGGAGCCAAATTCTTGCTGGAGATATTTTCGTGCCAGGGTGGTTTTGCCCACGCCGCCCCGCGCCTGAATCACAATCAGGTTTGCCTTCCGGCTCACCAGCGCGGTCAGATCGGCGATCGCGCCCTCCCGTCCAACAAAATTCGGATCAGCCTGTGCCGCTGGTGGTGGAGCCGCTGGGCTATGGTCGCTATCGGTCAGGGTTAAGCCAAAGGTTTCAAAGCAACGGGCGATCGTTCGTTTATCGGAGCCGTTGCCATCCAAAACGTTTTTTACGGTTTCAGGATCTAGCCCAGTCAACTCGCCCAACTTTTCCAGCGTATACTTGCAGCCTGAGTTCTCTTCGTTTTCGTGCGATCGCACTCGTTCCCGTAACTGCTTCAGTCCATCGGGGGTGAGAACACGGGCGCGATTCCGCCGGGGTGCATTCATAGAGTTTGAATTAATTCATGCTGCCACTTCTGCTATTTTGACGGACTTTGCAGAAAAATAGGAAATAGTCAGGAATTGGGCGCGATCTCGAAGGTCGCTAAAGGTGTAAACTTTTATTAAACATTTTAATAAACAGAAGGAAAGCATCATTTATGAGTAATGGGTTTGGTCAGCCAAAACAGCCCAAGAAACCTTCAAAAAGTGCTGATGTGCGCGGGGAAGCGGCTCAGCAGTACGACAAGATGAAGGCAGATGGTTTGCCAGAATTCAATATTTTTATTCGGATTAAAGATAAAAAAACTTGGTATCCAGTCGGGTCGCTGGCTGTGAGTCGGCTGAACAAGATTAATCATGCGATCGCCCAACAGGAATCTGAACTATTACAAGGTGCGTTTCGGCTGTTTCCCGTGCTTAAAAAGCATCAGCAATTTTTGGAATATGGCTATCAGTTAAAACAGTTTCCTGATGAGCCGATTCAACTCGCAGAGCTTCCTCAACCGGGTAAAGGCAACTTTTTCGAGCAGCTTAAAGACCGCTTTTCTGGATTATTGAAAGATAGTCGGCGTTGCTGAATTGATCTATGAACGCCTAAATGTGCCCTCACCCTAGCCCTCTCCCAACGGGCGAGGGAATAAGATTTCTAGCTCCCTTCTCCTTGGGGAGAAGGGTTGGGGATGAGGGAAATCATAGCTGCAATCAGCAACGCCAGATAGTCAATGTTGACGTTTGATCTACTGCATTTATTATTTACTGCGCTCTACTTTCTTAATTCCAACGGTCAAGGGGTTTTCGAGAGTTTGATGAGTCTTGGCAAGAATGGTTTGTAGATGATGCCACAGGCGATCGCGCTGTTGTGGATTGAGTCGATAGTGGCGATCGTGGCAAGAAAAGAGTGGAGCCGCTGTCAATGCTTGATAATCAGCGTTTTGGCTGGATTCTAGTGTGAACAGTTTCGTGGCTTTGGAGGGCACTAGTCCAGTGGGTAGCTGTCCATCCAAAAAGCCGATCAGGGTAGATTTACAGGCGGCAACGTTCACGCCGCGCTGCTCTAATCGCTGCAAAATTTGGTTCGCTGACAAGGCTTCGGTTGCTTGAATTGGCACTGTTAGCAACTTTCGCAGTAAAAAATAATCGCTGTATTGATGCCGAATGCTGTCTAGTATTTGAGGAAAGCATGGCAGCAACGCGAGTCCTTTGGCAACGCGATCGCGTGTAGGAGCGCTGTTTGAGTCAGCCACATCTTGTACAGTCTGCGCTTGAGAAAACTTTTGTTGGAGCCATTGGGCGATCGCAGGAATGGCACCCGTTCCGCCCGTACAGACGACTCGCTGGATCTGATTTGGGGTGATTCCCGCTTGGCTCAATAGCAAATTCAGTTCTCGATTAAGCTGCTGTAAGTAAGGAGACAGCACCCAACTATAAAAATCTTCATACTCGAGGGCTGTTTGAGAACTGCCGGCGATCGCTCCAACATCCTGCTGACATAGAATCGGCTTAATTTTCCTAACGGCATTTAATCGTTTTTGCCCGTGAAGGCTTCCTTCTAAATGCTGCTGTAAGACACGGCGAGCTTCCAAATCGGGTTCACCCGGTAAGGGCAAATCTAAAGGTTCTAACCTTAAATCGTCCCAATCGCTGCCCATGGGATAGAGTAGTTGGCAAATAATATCTTGATCGATCGCGTTTCCTGCATACGGAAGGCGACGCTGCTGCACCTCGGCACGGGTTAAATTAACTCCTACTTGAGCCATCCGTATGAGTGCAAGTTCTGTGGTGGTGGCTCCAGCGCTGACGACAAGTATCCCTCCATTTAGGGTCGTGACAGGGGACTGCAAAATGGTGGTTCCTGTACCAGTTGTTTCCATACTAGGCAGGGTACTCGGCTGATGCAGTTCTGCGAGCAGGGCAGCAACCCCTTCCTCAAGCAAAAAAATGTTGTCTGGTTGACTAACTAATCCGGCTGCCAACACCGCCTCTCGGATGTTGAACCGATAGGCATCTGATGCGCCCATGGGTTGATTTACCACGATACCTGCAAGCTGTTGGAGCGCCAATTGAAAAGCTGAATTATCCAGCCCTTCTGCCGTGCAACTCCAGCTAGAATCAGCCGATCTCAAAGTCGCTAGTAGGGTCATTAACTGGTGCTGAACCTGGATTAGGGGGCTATGTTGATCAGGCGATCGCACAATCAGCGGTTCCCATTGCTGCGTGATGGGTGAGAAATAAGGAATCGCGCTGTTGAAATAGGGCTTGAAACTGGGCAATTCAGACGGGAGCGCCGACCACGATAACTGATCGTGTGGCGTATTTTTCACCCACGCGATCGCGGAGTGTTGGCGTGTCTCTAGATTAAATAAGCTAGCAGATACTGCGGTTGTGCCAATATCAATGCCCAAATACCAAGGCGATCGCGCTGTGCTGCCCCCCTCCTTTACAGGAAAGCGACCCAAGGTTTCTTCATCCAAATCCTTTGGGACGCTTGCGGTTAGAGCGCCTTTTTTTTTTCCTTACCCTGTTCGTTCAGAGTAGAAGGATGTAGCGCAGTAGGCTTACCTAACAAACTTTCAAAGGCTTCATCTAACCCCAAATCAATCGGGGTATTAGATGGATTTTCTGACAAAGAGTCAGTTAGGGTATTGCTAGTATTCTCTTCTGGTTCTAGATGATTGAGTGGGTCTGGCTTGATAGGTGTTGATTCCTCAACGGATTGCTTTCCATGGTTCGGTTTGAAGGGCGAAATTTCCTTTGTGGCTGGGCGCGATGCAGGCGATTCCGTGACCTGAACCGAAGGAGCATCACTAAAAAGGTCATCCATGCCTTCTAAGGTGAAGGGTAGGGTTGTACCAACAGGTGGGGAGCTACTAGGATCAGCGTCAAATAAATCCTGCATTCCTAAGGAAGATAGAGAGGGATCAGAGAGATCAAGGGGCTGGGGCGCAGGGGGTAAAGGCACTGACCTAATGTCTGGGGCATCTCCAAATAAGTCATCCATGCCTTCTAGAGTAAAAGGCGCAGAACCATCATCTACGGCTTTGGGTGGGGCAGTGTTGCTTGTATGGTGTTCAGGATCGCTCTGAGTTTCCTGAAGTGAAAGAGTGGGTAGACTTGAACTCACAGCAGGGGGCAGGGGGGCAGGGCTAATGTTAGGAGCATCATCGAACAGGGTGCCAAATTCTTCAATGGTCAGGTCAGCGCTGAGGTTGGTGCTGAGGTCGGCGCGATCGCTGGACGAGAGTTCAAATAATGGTTCAATGGGCTGTACTTCTTGGGTATCTTCCAAAAATAGGGCAAACTCGTCTAAGGATGGCACATCATCGGTAGCGAGATCGTCGGATTGCCAGGGGGTGGGGGCTTCTACGTTAGACAAATCTTCACTCAGGCTGCTGAGGGTCACATCATCCAAGTTAAAACTAACGGTGTCGGTTTCATGGAACGCATCGGGCAAAAGATTTTCATCCAGCGCCGCACGAGTAAATTGATCGTCTCTTCCTTCTAAGGCAAACTCAGAGTCAGGTAAACCAATCGTGAGAGCATCTGATTGTACCAATTCAGGAGGATTAGCCATCGGTGCAGCACTTGGCGGCGAAGCACCATCACGAGCGATCGCGGGTGGATCTGTTGCGGGTGGATCAGTGGGGGTAGATTGCGCCAATTCAGGAGGAAGATCTTCAAATAAATCGGTTAAGGAGCCGATGCTATCGGGTTTTGAAAATAAGGGATCTAGATCCGTGAGTAATGATTCTGCTTCAGCAGTGAGGGGAAATGGCTCTAAAGATTGAGCCACACTTGAAACATCATCAAACAAGCTAGCGGGTAGCTCCGTGATGAATGTTGATTCTGTTTTGGCTTCTTCTAGAAAAAGTTCGGGTAACTCCAAGTCGCCACCGCTGGACTCAAACGTAAGATCAGCCAAAGCCGCTAACTGCTCAATGTTGTCCAGTTCGCTCTTAGGTTCAGCCGCTTTAGGCTGGGTGACTGCTGAAGATAAGTCATTAGATAGGTCGTTGAGAAACGCGATCGCCTCTGGTTTAGCAAGATCAGTCTGCTCAGTAGCGCTATCTCCAAACAAACTTTGATAGAACTCGTCTTGTTCCACTGAACTATCTTCTACTGGCAGCGTGAAGGAAGCGAGAGGAACGTTTAGTTCACTGTCTACTTTTTCTAGAACTACTTCTTCTAGAAATTTGAAGTCATCATTATTTGACTCGGTAGTATCTGCATCTGTCACAGGCTGAGATACAGGTTCAGGCGCAGATAAACCAAAGGCTGCGATCGCAGCATCACTCAGAGATGAAAAATCTACTTCGGCTTGTGCAGGGGCTGAATCGTTCAATGGAATATCAACCAGACTGTTAACATCCAGACTTGAAACGAGTTCTGTACCCTCAAAATTGGCACTATCTGTCGATCTCAACCAAAACTCCAAAGCTGCATCTAAGCTGCTGTCTTGATCCCCGATAGACCCGATCAGGTCAGTAGTAGATAAATCAGTTGCCAAAACTTCCATGCCGGGATAGGGAAAATTTGGGCTAGAATTGGGGGCGATCGACAGGCTAGAGATTGATGGGTTGGCGATCGCTTGACGAGCAGTCGATTCCAAAAGTGGCTCAGGAGTAGAGCTAAAAGTCTCTCTGCGGTCTGGATTTACCGCTTTGGGGTCTACCGCAGCTTGCCCTTGAGCTAACGAGAGTAAGTAAGATGATGCTTCCTGATTCAACTGTTGCGCTAACTCTTTAATCAGCGTTTTAAACGCTACTTCGCTTTGTTGCCCCATGGTATGCATTCGTTCTAGCCCTTGGGTCAGCGATGCTTGATAGGCTTGAATATTGCGCTGGAGTGATTCAAAAACAAGATTGAGCGTGGAATCTAGGTTCACTAGCATCTGGTCGGAGCGCGATCGCAATGCTTGTAATTGCTCATATTGAGGATTAGCAAGCGCACTTAGCGACGGTTCGCCCAAGTTGCTAGCCTTTGCCCGATAGGAAAGTGCCTGAGCTTGAACATTGCCTAAAGCCTGCCCAATTTGCTGAGACAAACTCTCTTGTAGTCGACTCATCAGCACTTGAACCAGGTCATCAGCAAACTGTTGCGAGTTTGGAGAATAATTGGGAGAAAGCTGGGCAAACGTCTGATTTTGCCGTTCAGTTTCTAAGTGATTCACTTCTTGGGTTAGCAACTCTCGCCGCTGCCGCAAATTCTCTAGATCCGCTTGCATGGGCTGCATAACGCTTGCCCGCAGATAGCTCATCTCTTGCAAAATGGTTTGCATCATTTGTTGAGCATCTAACCCAGGCGATCGCGACCCAGAAACACCCGTTGGATAAAACTCTGGCGGATACCCGATAGGTACAGCATAAGTGACTCCTTGCCGCTGCTCGTCCACAGGCAACTGCTGCTGAAGCACCACTAAATAATTCCGAACACGCTCCAAAACCTGCCGCTGTTGAGCAATCTCTCCAGACATGACCCACGGCAAACGAGAATTTGCCTTTTGTAAGACACTGTCAATTTCAGCAATTAAGGCTTGGATTTGATCCTTCTGAGAAGTCACAATATAGCCCCTGACTAATAAACGAGGAAAGAGAATGAAAGGGATAGCAGCATCTTCTAGCTAATACACTTGAGCAAAAATACTTCAAGGCTTCCCTAGTTCAGGACTCTGCCTAGGTGAAACTCACCTTAAAAAGCATGAATCAGCCCAAAATCAAGCCCTAGATGATGAACGCTAGATATTGCCCATACTCAATACTTTAGTTTGCCCATTGTTTAGGGTTACTGTCTTATCTTCAAAATGTGTCACAATTCTACCAGCACTCTCTTGTTGTATAAAGTGATAGAAGTGTACGCTAGGAAACCAAGAAAATAATAGTTTTTTGGCGAAACTCTGAATTACGATTTATGGCTAGCCAAATGCGATCGCCCTTGCAAAGTTTTATTACAGATTACTCAAGAGGCACTCAGTTAAAACGAGATGGGCTTGTAAGTCATGAACTTGTAATAAAACATGCCATGCTGAGAACCCCCTTGTGAGACGACTCTGTTGGTAGCGGCACTTGAAAAACGTACAGATTTTAACAAAGACCAGTAAGAAACAAGCAAGATTTTTATGAATCTATGATTTTTGTGAATCTATATAGAAAAGAACCTGATTGAATGACTTGAATCAGATCCTACCAAGTAAACTATTATCTATCCTGACCTGAAATTTATTGCTGTATCCTGAAGTATCGCTCGATGGAAGATCGATTGAGTCCTCGAGACATTCCCGCTAGTATTCTAATTCGCTCATCCCTCTTCTTTGAAGGATTGCCCGAAGCGGCGGTAGAAAGGGCGACGATGAACGTAGTAACCCGAAACCATCCTCCAAATCAAGTGATTTTGCTGGAGAATGATTGGGGAAGTTCTGTGTATTTTATTCTGAGTGGATGGGTCAAAATTCGTACCTATAATCTGGATGGGAAGGAAGTCACTCTAAATATTTTGGGCAAAGGCGAACTGTTTGGTGAAATGGCTCCTTTGGATGAAGTACCCCGCTCGACAGATGTAATCACCTTAGCTCCAACGGTTATTGGCAATATGCCGGCTCAAGATTTTGTGCGGCTCTTAACCACTGAGCCACAGTCAGGTATCCGTTTAGCAAAACTGATGGCGCGTCGTTTGCGGCAAGTGAATCGCCGTCTGCGCCTACGCGAATCGGATAGTATGTCGCGAGTTGCAGATATTTTGCTATTCTTGGCGGAAGGACAGGGTAAAGTCAGCGCTAGCGGCGCGGGAACCGAAATTCCTAATTTGCCTCATCGCGAACTCAGTAGCCTCAGTGGTTTGGCACGAGAAACCGTTACCCGTGTGCTTAGCAAGCTAGAGAAGAAAGGGCTAATTACGCGCGATCGCGATTTTCTATGCATTTCTGATGCTCACGCCCTAGAGCAACTAATGCTGTAGCGGCTATGAAGTTAGGCGGAGTACCGGGTGCTACACACTAAAGTTTTAAAGTTTGAATTTTGATGACCAATTCTCGTGTACTTTGTTTCGGCGAAATTTTATTTGACTTCTTGTCAGACCAACCCGGTTTACCCTATGAGCAAGTCGCCTCTTGGACTCCGTATCCTGGAGGGGCACCCGCTAACGTTGCCTGTGCGTTAGTCAAACTGGGAACTTCTAGTGGGTTTATCGGCTGTGTGGGTGAAGATGATCTGGGCAATATTTTGGTGAAGCTGCTGCAAGAAACCCAGGTGAATGTAGACGGGGTGCAGCGCCATCCCACCGCGCCAACTCGTGGAGTCTATGTGGTTCGCTCTGAAACGGGCGATCGCGCCTTTGCTGGGTTTGGAAATATTGGCACTTCTGAATTTGCCGATACTCAGCTTCAAGCCGAGCAGCTTCCCGCTCAATTATTTAAGACGGCGGAGTTTTTGGTGTTGGGCAGTTTAGAAATGGCATATCCTAAGAGCCACGAAGCCACTATGCAGGCAATTCACCTTGCTAAACAGTTCGACACTAAAATTTTGCTAGATGTGAACTGGCGACCCGTGTTTTGGGCTGATCCGGCAGCGGCTCCGGCTGTGATCCATCAGTTGGTGAAACAGGCAGATTTTCTCAAACTATCGGATGAAGAGGCAGAGTGGTTATTTGAAACGACTGATCCCAGCGAGATCGTGAATCAAGTTGAGCCGATATCCGGCGTGTTGGTGACGGCTGGAGAAAAAGGTTGTGCTTACTGGCTCCAGGGAAATCAAGGCAACATTCCGGCTTTTGCGATCGATGTTGAAGATACAACCGGAGCCGGTGATAGTTTTCTAGCAGGCTTTTTACACCAACTGTGTCAACAGGGCATTCAAAGCTTAGAGACTGCGGCTAGCGCTCAGGCGATTGTCCGTTATGCGAGTGCGGTTGGCGCAATGACAACAACCCGCCCCGGCGCGATCGCGGCTCAGCCCACTGCCGCTGAAGTAGAAGCTTTTCTGCAACTCAATCGCTAGAGACGATCTATTACTGATCCCTTTTCTGACCGAAAGCACCTATGCTAGAAGGCTAAAAATATATTGCTCTTTTGAGAAGTCTATGGATCGCTTTACGGTTAAAGTCATTGCTCAAACTCCAAACCCGCAGCAGGTGATTTATGCCGCCATGCATCAAGATTATGCGGAAGAATTTGTTTGGGATGAACGCGATCGCTTTCCTGATGAAGAAAAATGTGGGGAAGTCATTGTCAAGCAGTTACTCGCAGGCAATCGCGGACACTATGGTCCCTTAGAACATCCCCAAATTGTTTTGAACTGTGGTTGGTTTCCCCACAGCACCATGCAACAAATCCGTACACATCGCGTCGGAATCAGCTTTGATGTCCAATCATTTCGGTATACCGGACAGCGCATTCTAGATGTGGTGGAGGGCAAACGCGAGATGGAAGACGTGTTTTATCTACGTCCGCTAGGAGCCTATTCCGATCGCCAAGGCAAACATTACGATTACACCGAAGCGCTGCGACAGCAAGATATGGAGTGGTGCTTAAAAGCCTGCCATCACTATTCTGAACGAATTCACCAAGGGTTTTCTGAAGAACATGCCCGTGGATTGATCCCGTTTGATGTGCGGCAGCATTGGATCATGTCAGCCAATGTCCGATCGCTGATGCACTTGCTAGATTTGCGATGGAAATCCGATGCTCAGCTTGAAGCGCAAAAATTATGCGAAACTATCTTTCCTCATTTTGAAGCATGGGTGCCTGCGATCGCCCAATGGTATACCGCTAACCGGATGAAAAGAGCGCGCCTAGCTCCATAATTCTGATTAAGACTCTTTATGATTTAGTGAGTAACTCTGTCATAACTTATGCAACTTGCGCCGCTCTACCCAGTTATCCATCAAATTCTGAAGCCGCTATTTCCAACATGCCTTTGGGTTGGGGATCATCAGGTGCCCGCGATCGCACTAACCTTTGATGATGGACCACATCCAGACTACACGCCTCAATTACTGGATGTTTTGGATCGCCATGGAATTCCAGCAAGTTTCTTTTTATTAGGCATCTGTGTGAGTCGATCCCCGGCGATCGCTCGCTCAATGTATCAAGGCAACCATTGGCTCGGTCTGCATGGGTTTGATCATCGCTCTTTCACCAAACTGTCATCTGTTGAACTAAAGCAAACCTTAAAGCAAACCCAAGCCGAAATTACTAAAGCCTGCCAGTTGCCCTCTACTGCCGTGCGGGATGTTCGCCCACCCAATGGTTTTTTTATACCCAAAACGTTAGATTTGCTACAACAGTGGAGCTACCGCCCTGTAATGTGGAGTGTTGTCCCCGAAGATTGGGTCAGTCCTGGCGTTTCTACAGTGGTCGATCGCATTTTGCAACAGGTGACCAATGGCTCCATTATTGTGCTGCATGATGGATATACCGGAGGCATAGATGTTGCGGAAGTGGCAGATCGGTTGATTCCGCTTCTCCTCCAGAAAGGCTATTTCTTTGTCACCATTGATCAACTCTGGCAGCAAGAAAATGCACTGAAACCAAAGTCATGAGTTAGCCATCGCCACTATTCAGTAATCCACCGTGTCACCTCTAGTTATCGACGAAAAGCGCGTTTTCATCTTCAGATTTTGGTTTGTCGATACCCTCCAAAGCGGAATGTATTATCGGAATGAGTTGTTCTGTCAATTAATGACGGTTAAAGCAGACCAGCGATCGCAGCTTTATCAACTAAGTTGCCAATTTGCTCAGAACGGAGAATTTGCAGTGACCTGTTCCAAAACAAATTGTCGGCTTTGGGGAAGTCTTCGAGGTGATTTTGTCAAAGAATTACTTCTTAATCCATCCGCACTCAAATTACCATCAAAATTTTCCCTTTAAACTTACGCCGTATTGTGAACAATCATGAATAAAATAGTTTGTTTTCTTTAATTTCTATAATCAGTTTTATAGCTTCTGCTTATAGAAACTCAGTTTATAGAGAAAGCTAACTCAGCTATCATCCCTCAAATTTAAGATCTGATGATTCAATCCTCTCTACAACCAACCGATCAAAAATCTTTCGTATCGTTTTTCTAAAGTAGACAGAGCAAAGGTTTTAGATTTTTGATCTATTTGATATAGAGGTTTTTGGAACTTCATATATATGGCTGAGCAATTTAAGCCATCTCTAGGAATATTTGATCATTCTCATAAAACACTCAGGAATAGCCAACTAAAATTAATTACGGATTCAGATCCCATTTCAGGCGATCTGAGTTAATTTAGCAGAGGGAGCTTGCACTTCTCCATTCTCGTCTACCATTAGAAATAGTTCTAAGTTGCAGTTTTGGGATACTTGGCAGAGAAACTCACCACTATGTGAGTTACAGCTTGCGGATAGTTCATCTAAACCCAGACATAGCGCTTAGGAATTTCGAGGACACGATTGGTAAGGCACTCAGCAGGATAGTCGATTCATATTCTACTTTGCTAGTTACAGTTCATATCCTATTTAAGATATGGCTGTGTTCAAGAAGAGGAGAATAGCATTGTGAGAAGACCTATGATCGAAACATCCTGAAACGTCAATTTCCACTATTGGCAAGGCGGTTCATTTGAAGTTTGAACTATGAAGTAAGGAGTATACTGTGTATCTAGCTAGCTTTTATTCGCTAGCAATACGGAGTTTTCTCTCTATTTGCAAATTCTTTTGCTGATGTTGGTTGAACAACATTAGCAATTTCCATTTGTTAGTTAAGGAGCATGAGGAACACGGCATGACCCAGGTCAATAACGTACTCGAAATCGAGTTGCTAGGTAGCGCTTCTGATGGTTTACCCGACAACGATCTAGGACTCTTCATTGAAGAAGAAGAGGATGATTCAGATGATGGCGTAGCAGCCTCAGATGAGGATGGCAAGCCAGGTAAGGCTAAACCAGGTCGCCGCCGAGCGCAAGCAAAGAAAAAGCACTACACAGAAGACTCTATTCGTCTCTATTTGCAGGAGATTGGGCGCATTCGATTGTTGCGCGCTGATGAAGAAATTGAGTTGGCACGGAAAATTGCTGATTTGCTTGATTTGGAACGGATACGTGAAAGCTTGTCTGAGCAATTAGAGCGCTGTCCTCAGAACTCTGAATGGGCAAATGCCGTAAATATGCCGTTGACTGCCTTTCTCCATCGCCTTCACTTGGGGCGGAGAGCAAAAGACAAAATGGTTCAGTCAAACTTGCGGTTGGTTGTTTCTATCGCAAAAAAATACATGAATCGCGGGTTGTCTTTTCAAGATTTGATTCAAGAAGGCAGCTTGGGGTTGATTCGGGCGGCTGAAAAGTTTGACCATGAAAAAGGGTATAAGTTTTCGACTTATGCGACTTGGTGGATTCGGCAGGCAATTACAAGAGCGATCGCGGATCAATCTCGAACCATTCGTCTTCCGGTTCACCTCTACGAAACGATTTCTCGAATCAAAAAAACGACGAAGCTACTCTCCCAAGAAATGGGTCGTAAGCCTACTGAGGAAGAAATCGCAACTCGCATGGAAATGACCATTGAGAAATTGCGGTTTATTGCAAAATCTGCCCAACTTCCTATTTCACTGGAAACCCCCATCGGCAAGGAAGAAGATTCTCGTTTAGGCGATTTTATTGAGTCCGATGGAGAAACACCAGAAGACCAAGTTGCCAAAAACTTGCTGCGAGAAGACTTGGAAAACGTGTTGGATACTCTTAGCCCTCGTGAGCGCGATGTGTTGAGATTGCGCTATGGCTTAGACGATGGACGCATGAAAACGTTAGAAGAAATCGGTCAGATTTTCAACGTAACTCGCGAACGAATTCGCCAAATTGAAGCGAAGGCACTCCGCAAGCTGCGCCATCCTAACCGCAATAGTGTTTTGAAGGAATACATTCGGTAGACATTGGGAAATCAGTTCGTTTTTGAAAGCTCAGTGAATTGCCACTGAGCTTTTTGTATGGCTTGAAAGAATCTGCTGAGTTTTGATCAGATAGCTTGCATCTATTTCAACAACTTAGTTTTAACGACTTAGGTTTAATTGGCTCAATTTAATGGTGAATTTAATCCAACCCCTAGTAGAATAGCCTGCATATTTTTAGTTCGGCTTTGGGCACACAACGAGGAATTGTAAAAATGCAGTTGCGTCAAGGAACATGGATAGCGGTGGTTAGCTGGATAGGGCTAGGAGGGGGATTGTCTGTGGTTGCCCCACCTGGGTTTGCTACATCTGAGGTAGTTCAAGTTGCTCAAAATAAACCTGGCAATCCTCAAACCACTGGGGCTACAGCAGAGGCGGTAGTTAACCAAGGCTTACAGTATATTCAGCAAGGGAAATTAAATGATGCGATCGCCGCCTTTCGACGCGCCGCCCAACTTGATCCCCGGATGGCAGCCGCCCACTATAACTTGGGTTTAGCACTTCGCCAGCAGGGACAACTGC
Source organism: Sivoneniella epilithica UHCC 1019 (assembly GCF_040830845.1). Classification (NCBI taxonomy): domain Bacteria; kingdom Bacillati; phylum Cyanobacteriota; class Cyanophyceae; order Leptolyngbyales; family Leptolyngbyaceae; genus Sivoneniella; species Sivoneniella epilithica. The sequence goes on along the minus strand of NZ_JBFPDP010000007.1, from coordinate 51,208 downwards.
AACCTGCTGCCAGCGCGTTCTATCAAGCAACTCAAGCAAACCCCCGATTTGCTCTTGCTTATGCAAATTTGGGTGCAGCCTTGCTAGAAGGCAGCAATGTGGCTCAGGCACGAGACTATCTCAAACGGGCGATCGACCTCGACCCAAAGCTAGGACTAGCTCACTACAACTTGGGATTAGCATTAGAGCAGCAGCGAGCTTATGATCAAGCTGCGATCGCGTTCAAAAAGGCAATGCAGCTTAGTCCCACTGCGCCGGAACCCTCCTATCATTTGGGCTTAGTTTATTTACAGCAGCGTAAAGATGCCGAAGCTCTAGCAGCTTTTCAGCAGGCATTACGGGTCAATCCTAAATATGCCGAAGCTCACTACAACATTGGCTCAATGCTCTTTAAACAGGGCAAGCTCGACGAAGCCTTAAATGCGTTTCGTCGGGCAGCAGATGCTAACTCAAACTATGCCAACTCGTACTACGCGGCAGGTTTAGTCTTTATGAAGCAAGGGAAGTTTAAAGACGCTCAGGTCGTTCTTAAATATGCAAAAGACTTGTACGCGAAGCAAGGTAATACCCAATGGGCAAGCAAAGCCGATCAAAGCTTACAAAAAGCCACGATAGGACAGAATTGAGGCTGTTTCTATTAATCTAACCAAATGAGTCTAAATCTAAAGCTTTGGAGCCGCCTTCCTGAAGCTGAATAAGGATTTTGCCCAGTTGAAACCAAATTAACCAGGCGATTAGGATTGTTAGCGGTAGGGCGATCGCATAGGCAAGATTAGCAGGAAACCCAAAAATCTCCATGCCGGACGATAAGAAGACACAGACTCCTGCGGCAATTCCTAGAAATGGAAGCAGCAGTTGCAGCCCTCTTAATCTTTTCAAATCATCGCTAGAACGGCTTTTAGACCACCTGTGAACGGACTGTTTCAAAACAGCATTAAAGGCAGCCCCAGAGGCAAAGCTAACCAACAAGCCTGCAATCAGTAAAAAATAAGGAGGTTCGGGAAAACTGTACATTATAGGTTCATAACTCTTTACAGTCAACCATACACTGTTTTGGAGGGTTAATTTACAGGTTTGAGGTTCTGGGGATCAGTTTTCAGAGGGTATGAAGTAAGTGAGAAAAAAAATTGCTTGCTTGGACTTCAGAAAGTCCTGATCAGATCATGCCTGCCTTGATGGGCACAAGCTTAAGCTAGAAGAATAGACAATTTGCGAGAGATTTGATGGAAATCGGTGTCCCGAAGGAAACGAAAGATCAAGAATATCGAGTTGGGCTGAGTCCAAGTAGTGTAAGGGCGTTGACCGAACGAGGGCATCACCTCTTTATTGAAACCAACGCCGGAACGGGAGCAGGGTTTAGCAATGAAGACTATAGGCAGGCGGGAGCTAGCCTAGTTTCAACAGGTGCAGCTTGGAGCCAGCCCCTAGTCGTGAAGGTCAAGGAACCTTTGCTGCCAGAATATGAATATCTGCAAAAAGGGCAACTGCTGTTTACTTACCTTCACCTAGCTGCCGATCGCCGCTTGACAGAACAGTTATTAAACTGTGGAGTAACGGCGATCGCCTACGAAACTGTGGAACTGCCCGATAAACGCCTGCCCTTACTAGCACCAATGAGCATTATCGCTGGGCGATTGGCAGTGCAGTTTGGTGCCCACTACCTAGAGCGGCAACAGGGCGGACGAGGCGTTTTGCTGGGTGGAATTCCTGGAGTTGCACCGGGGAAGGTTGTGATTTTGGGGGGTGGCATTGTGGGCACCGAGGCAGCTAGAATCGCGATCGGCATGGGTGCCCAAGTGACCATTTTAGATATCAGCATCGATCGCTTGTCCTATCTAGAATCCATCTTTGGCTCTAGGGTAGAACTCCTTTACAGCAGCCCGGCTCACATTGAAGCCGCCGTTCCCACCGCAGATTTATTAGTCGGAGCAGTGCTGGTATTGGCAAGTAAAGCGCCTGTCCTGGTTTCTCGCAACCTAGTTCAGACTATGCGTCCTGGCTCTGTGATTATTGATATAGCAGTGGATCAGGGCGGCTGCATTGAAACCATCCGTCCCACGTCTCACTCTCACCCAACCTATGTAGAATCTGGCATCGTTCACTGCGGCGTTCCCAATATGCCCGGAGCCGTCCCTTGGACAGCAACCCAAGCATTGAACAACAGCACCTTGCCCTACGTACTAAAACTGGCAAACTTTGGTATGGCAGCCTTGGACAAAGATTCCGACTTAGCAAAAGGGTTAAACGTTCAAAACAACCGTCTAATCCATCCCGCTGTCCAGCAAGTGTTTCCAGATTTGGTTGATTGATCCGTGAAACATTATCGCTTCAATAAATTACCGCTTTAAAAGGCATACACCAGCCGCAGCACCCATTCCCAGATCGTGCCCGTGGAACGATTATTGGGATTGCTCACGAGCAGCAAAGCGGGGCTGAAACTTACGCGGTCATTCAAATTGAAGCTGTAATACGCTTCGAGGTTGGTTTGGGTGGCATTGCCCAGATCTGGTTCGATGAACGGCATCCCGATCGCTACTCCTGCAACCGATCCAGGAATGCCAATATTTCGAGCAGTGCCACCCACTGCCCAAGTGACAGGCGTTAACTTGAGAGTTTGGTTGAGCGCAGTGTTGAATCCGTTGTAGCTACCAATCCCCATGCGCCCAAAAACTGCAAACTGGCGATTGAGTGCCCATTCAAAATTAAATCCACCGGCATTAATTGCCGTGCTGTTAAGGGTGGCGGAAGTATATTGCAGTCGAGCTACCAAATTTTTATCGAAAGCATACTCTAGTTCAACGCTACCCTGGTTGCGATCGCCAAACAACCCACCTTTGTTGACCGTCGAATTAGGCTGGTTTGAATCAGTCGCGACATAGAGCGATCGAATCGTCAAAGGCGAATTTTCACTCGGCTTCCAGGCAAGAGCCACCCCTGCGCCACCGGGACGATCCACCTGATTTTGCACAATCAGCGGATTGCTCATGAAAAAGCTGGAGGAAAAATTAGTGAGAGAATCGTTGGCAAAGCGGTTGTAGTCGATAAAGTTGCGAGGATTCAGCCGAGCGCCCACAGTTAACGTTAGGGTTTTGGCGGGGCGAAATGTGTAATAAAGCTTGTTGATTTGAACCGTGTTTGGAACGGCAACGTAATCTAAACCGCCACCGTCTGCCAGGATTCCCTCTGTGCCCAGCAGGTTTGATCCCCGATTTTGGCTATTGCTGATGGCATCGCCGCTGTTTGTGCCTGCTTCTAGCTCTGTTCGCAATAAGTCGCTACCGGAAAAGCTGGTATCAAAGGTGAGCCGAACTCTAGCTAATGTGGTTGTTTGGGCATTGGTGCCATCGCTTAGGGCAGCAACTACTTGGGTGGATAGTTTAGTGGTCGTGGAAAACTGCTGTTTTTCTAGTGTGGCAGTCAGCAGTTCCAATGCATTAACGAGATCGCCCTCTCCCTTCAAAATGCTGCCATAGGAAGCTTGCAGCCGTCGAATCGTCGCCACATCTTCGCGGATTTTTCCCAAGTCTCCCGCGATGAATAACTGCTCGATTTTGGTTGCCACTTGGTTTAATACGGCAACAAATTCGTTGCGGCTCAAAGGACGATCGCCCCGAAAACTGCGATCTCCATATCCAGTCACTACGCCATACTTTTCCACCAATGCTTTTACAGCTTGATATGCCCAATCACTGGGCTGCACATCCTGCAACTCAGACACCGATCGCACTTGTCCCAAACCATCCGCGTCCTCTGGTAAACACAACAGCGGATCGGCTGCAAAAATGGGGATCAAATCAGGGCAATCTGTGGTCGCTGATGCGCCTGAAACTGATGCGCCTGAAACAGTGGAAGACGCATCCCAAGGAAAAGAACTGTCTGCTATCCCCGGTTCTACATCCGCAGCAACCCCTAACAAAACTAGTAATAACCATATTTTTTGTGACACGCGATCGCTCCTCACCCACACTTAAAACACCCTAGCAAAGCTGCTCAATTAAACTCTATTAGGTAAGAGATGATGAATGATGGCTTTCAACTATTTATTCATGGCTGCATGGAAAACGCCTCTTGCTGCCAATCGCCATGGCATTGATGTGTTACTCATATGACTTCCCGCAAGAATTAACTAACTCTGTGCTAAGACAGGGGAGATGAATCAGATTGAAGTTCTATGAGAGAAATTCTTGCAAATGCATTAGATGTCTTTAACCGCCATAGCGGCTGGATTATTTGGAATCTATTTTTGGCATTTATTCCTTTTGCTTTAAGCTTTTGGCTTTATCGCCGCCGCTCTACTGTTCGCACTCTACTATGGTGGGTTGCCTTTGCGGTTTTTTTCGCTTTTTTGCCCAATGCGCCTTACCTGCTTACCGACATTATTCATCTCATTCGAGCGACGCGATCAGGCTATTCCGCTTGGATTATTACTCTTATCTTTATTCCGTTGCATCTCTTTGCCATTTTAAGCGGATTTCAAATGTATGTGATTTCGCTACTCAATCAAGGACATTACCTCAAGCGAATTGGCTTAGAAAAGTATATTAATCACTCTGAAATTATGACTCATGCTCTGTGTGCGTTGGGCGTTTATATGGGGAGATTTCGCCGCTTTAATAGTTGGGATTTAGTCAGCGATCCGGCAAATGTGCTGCTGATAACACTGAATGATTTGACTAGCAAACGCCCTGCGATCGTGATCGTAATCTCGTTTATTGGCTTAACAGTTTTGTATTGGATTGCTAAACAAATTACCTTAGGACTGTTTCTGCGGTTTCGTGAAATGCAGGTGAGGCGAGAATGGTTTGAGTAGAACTAGTTTGAATAGAACTGAATCAATCACTCTTTGTAAAATGAACTTCACTGTAAGGGAACTCTAATTCAAAGTGAAGTTTGGGCGAGTGAATCTATGAATCGTTTCATTAATTATGGGTTGGCTTTAATGATTAGCTATCTGCCTTTAAATGGTCTTCGATGCTTTCTATATAACCTGCTGTTAGGTTACTCAATTAAAAATAGCACGATTGGAATTGGCACCCTTTTTGTCATTGCCGAAGCCACCATTGAAGGCGCAACGATTGGGCGATCGAATGTGTTTACAGGTCCTATGTCTTTAGTGATTAAAAATGGCGCAACGATTGGAAAAAATAATCTTTTTGTCTGTAATGAATGGACAACTCATGAAGAATTTAAGGACAATCATTACGATCGCTGTTTGATTTTGGCAGAGAATACATTAATTGCGGATGCCCATTTTTTTGATATTGCGGGAAAGTTGACGGTGGGCAAAGGCTCTTGGATTGCTGGACGAGAGTCGCAGTTTTGGACACATGGTGCAGGCATTCGCGATCGCAACATCCAAATTGGCGAACACTGTTATATCGGTAGCGCGGCTCGGTTTGCCCCTGGTAGTGAACTGGGCAACAACGTTTTGGTTGCCATGGGCAGCGTGGTTACTGGCAAGCTCACCACCTCTAATGCAATGATTGGCGGTGTTCCAGCACGATTGATTAAAGAGAATTACGATTGGCGCTCCAAGCAATCGATTGACACTCTTTAAAGAAGGACTCTAGCAACTCTGGCATTGCTGTATCTAAAGACTATTCATTTTCTATCCAGTTAGTTTTTATCCAGTTAGTGAGTTTCTGAATGTTATGAACGAATCAATGATTTCGGCTTTATTGGAAGAGTTAAGAAATTCAGATGAAGCGATTCGCGATCGCGCCACCCGCGAACTGTGGCAAATTTGGTTTGAGCAAAAAGGGGCGATTGGACTAGAAGTGCTTCGTCGTGCCCAAATTTTTCTAGACATGCGTAATTTTGACAAGGCGGAAGAGCTATTAATTACAGTGGTCACGAAACAGCCCGATTTTGCTGAAGCTTGGAATCGCTTGGCTGTGCTTCACTATATTCAAGGCAACTATCAAGCCGCGATCGCAGAGTGCGAAACTGTTCTCCAGCTTAACCCCATTCACTTTGGTGCACTACATGGTTTAGGAATTTGCCACATGGCGACCGCGAACTATGCGGCGGCTATCAAAGCCTTCCGGCAAGCGTTAGAGGTACAACCCTATTCCTTACAAAATCAGCGTTTTCTTTTAGAATGTACTGCCAAACTCTCTTAAAAACTGTGAAAGACCTAAGATTTTTCCATTCCTCCAATCCATTAAACCAGATTTCTGGCGTTGTCTAGCTCAGAGTTGGAATTTTCCTGCTCAGCTAAGTGCAATTCGACTAAGTTCCACGGCTGACATCAGAAAGATTTGTAGTGCTTCAAGCGTCTGTTGCAGAATCAGGATCTGTGAATTGGGATTATCAAGCTGATGATTGCGCGCTTGAATTTCGAGTGTTGACGCGGCGGTTTGCATTGATCTCAGCCCTACGTTGGCGCTGGAACCTTTAATATAATGAGCCTGCTGTTCTGAAGCAGAGAAGTCCTGTGTAGCGATCGCGGCTTCAAGCTGCTTGAGATGGTGTTCGGTGTCCTCAGCAAACATCTGCAAGAGTTCCAATTCAAACTCTGAGTTATGGTCAGAAATCTGATGAAGATGATTCCAGTCAATTGGCAAAGGCAATAAGGCTATGGGGAACTGGGTCATAGGAGGAGTGATACCATAAGCGCTAACTTCCCAGTTCGCTTGAAAAGCAGCAAATGGTTCTTCACGCTGAGACTGCAATATTTGATTCCAACAATTTCGATTCTTTCCTAGAGCTTCTTTAACAATAAACTGACTGAGATTGTTATTCATGCCTGCAATTGGCTCTTGCTAGAGGAGTGCTGTCTCCTAGAGTTCCCAAAAATCCTATGGCATAACGCGATCGCGATAACAGCATTAAATGGCGTTGCTGAATAGAAGCATGATTTTTGACTGTAGGGGTAGGTCTTGTGCCTACCCTGACGGAGATGAAGGGCAACCACAAGGGATTGCCCCTACGAATTTCATATCTCGATTCAGCAACGCCCATTAAATTTGTTACCCTAATCTTCTAAGCACCAGGCAAAGATTACAACCACTGGCAGCCAGATAAACCAAAACGGCAAGTGAATCCAATGCAGTGCCTGAAATGGAATGAGTAAAAGTTGGGTGGCAGCAATTCCGATTGTAACCAGGAGCGCCAACAAGCCAATTAACATCAGAAATAATCTCAATAGACAGAATAATAAGTAGATAGAATAAATTGCTTACTGAAGTGCAGAAAATACCTCTGCCACTAATAAATTCAGATCGGGAAACGTGGGAGAAATAACGAGATCGCCGATGTGAAACCGCTGCACTTCATACTCACCCTCCACAAGCTTGTAGACCGAAAATGTGGCTTGCTTGGGATAGCCAATGTGCAACCGTCCACCTAACCCTAAATAATCTATGACCCAATATTCGCCAATGCCAAGCGCTTCATAATCTCGCAGTTTCGTCAGGTAATCATCTTGCCAATTGGTGCTGACTACCTCCACTATTAGTCGAACCGATGCTCCTAAAGTGATGACAGATTCACGTTCCCACCGAGGTTCATTGGCGATCGCAGATCGATCTAAAACAATCACATCTGGCTCATAACCCGATTCGCCATCCGCCGATCTAACAATAGATTCCCTCGGAAGGAAATAGGACAACTTTGAACTGCGGATGACGATACCCAATTCAAGGCTTAAAAAACCAGCAATTTCAGAATGTTTCCCTCTGGGTTTTGGCATCTCAACAATCACTCCTTCCCGCAGTTCATAGCGATGCTCTGAGTTCTCTGGATACTGCTCGATGAACTGATCAAAGCTAACTTTTTGAGAAACGGCTTGAACCATAACAATTATCCTCGTTTACCTTTGGTAAGTTCTAGTAGCGCATCATCCTAATGCATTCCAATACCGAGATAGAGTAATCATGGCAATAAATCCTTAATAATCATGCATCAGGTATGGAAGCTACTCATTGACAAAGAATACTTAGGATGGATAAGGTCAAGCTTTACATAAAAATTAGCTTCACAAGAAAGTTAGCTTTTAAAAAATTAAAAGCGCAATACAAGATTATTGGAGGGGAAATCTGTGAATTTTCAGTCTGTTGTAACTGCGTTAAACCAATTTTGGGGCGATCGCGGTTGTCTAATCGCTCAATCCTACGATACGGAGAAAGGCGCAGCCACCAAAAGCCCACACACATTTTTGAGAGCGCTTGGACCAGAACCCTGGGCAGTTGCCTATATTGAACCCTGTCGTCGTCCCGGTGATGGCAGGTATGGAGAAAATCCCAACAGAGTTCAACACTACTATCAGTATCAAGTTCTCATTAAACCTTCGCCAGATAACATTCAAGAGCTTTATTTGGAGTCATTACGCACATTAGGAATATTGCCAGAAGAGCATGACGTGCGTTTTGTAGAAGATAACTGGGAGGATGCAGCAGTCGGTGCGTGGGGGGTTGGTTGGGAAGTCTGGCTAGATGGAATGGAGGTCACCCAATTCACCTATTTTCAGCAGTGTGGTGGACTAGATTGTCGTCCAGTGTCCATTGAAATTACCTATGGTCTAGAACGATTGACTATGTATCTACAAGCAGTCAATTCCATTTTTGATATTCAATGGAATGATACGCTGACCTATGGCGATGTTTATTTGCAAAGTGAAATAGAAAGTTCAAAATATAATTTTGAAGCGTCTAATCCCGAATTACTGTTTATGCTGTTTTCTTTATATGAAAAAGAAGCTGAACAATTAATAGGAAAAGAATTAGTGCTACCTGCTTTTGATCATGTCCTGAAATGTTCTCATACCTTTAATTTGCTAGAGGCTCGTGGTGTAATTTCGGTAACAGAACGAACTCGTTACATTGGCAAAATTCGTACAATGGCTCGGCAGGTTGCTCAAATTCATCTCCAGCAACGGGAGCAGCTAGGGTTTCCGTTACTTAAAAAAAGCACTGCACAAGCTGTTTAACTAACCTTAAATGGTTAAGAACTCAGCGATCGCTAAGGTAAAAATTAAATCAATACGCGGTTCCTAATTGCATCCCAACGCCAACACTGTATAGGCATTACCAATCGCTCTTAACCCACCCACACTCACATTGACCTGATAAGGTGTAGCACTATTTCTTGCGGAACCCTGAATGGTGTAAGGCTTTTGCTCGGATAACTTTAGCGTTCGAGTAAACACACTATCCGCTGTGTCGTTGTTGTATTTCAAGGACATGGCAACATCATATTCGCCCCCATTTTTGGGCACAATGCGAGTCACATATCGCCTAAAGCTTCGGCTGCTTGGCACCACAAAATCCGTACTCCAATTATTGCGAGTGATCCCTGTGCCCGGAGGGGAAACTGATTTCTGAATTAAAGTTCCGCTGCCATCGACAACGGGCAGAGCGGTACAGGTTTGGGCGATCGCAGGGACGTTTATAAAAATCACTCCACTGGACAGACTGATAGCGCCAGCGATCGCAATAGTTTTGACCTGATTCATAGTTGCTCACCTCAGTGAATGCTGTACCTCTCTACTATTCTGAGTTCTGCTTTAATTTACATCCTTAAAAAGAGAGAGATAATACTCTTTAAGAAGAGAGATAGAGCTAAATTGGAAAATCAGGTAGCTTGTTGGTTTCTACTTGTTTTGCGATCGCAGCCCGATACACACTCGTGAAGTGGTTGGGAGCCACATCGCCCGTGTAGTGAAGAAAAGACCAGTTTTGCCCCACATGATGAAACTCAGTATTCCTGGTTTTGGAAGGCGGCACCTCTGGCACCGAATCCGCTAAGTTAAAAATCCGATACATGTTAGGCACCGCCCCACTTAGATATTCAGCAAATCCGAGATTACCCACTCTGGGAGACGCATAGGTATATAGCCGAAGTTGGGGCTTCAGTTTAGAAAGTGATAGATCTGATGTGGCAAAGGTGGCGAGGGCACCGCCTAAGCTATGCCCCGTCAGGTAACAAGGGGCAGCAGGATTCAATAACTTGCTTGCGGCTTGCATCTGGGCTTGGACATTGCTGTAAAACGACAGAAAACCTCTGTGAACTTTGCCCGCCGGCGCGCCAGCGCGGACATAGTCCGTTTGTCTAATTTGGAGATTAGAAATCCAGTCTTCAGAGGTTTGGGAACCGCGAAACACGATAATACTGCCCTGTTTGGAGGTTAAGGCAAAGCCCAAAAACACCATTTTAGGGTTAGCCACTCGCTGCAATACTCTAGGGAGGCGATCGCGGATCTCTTGGGGCAGTTGGCGTTCAATTTGGTCGAGGGGCAATTGCCTTAAAATTTCGGGAATTACCGTGCCTTGAAGCGAAATCCCCAGCAGGTCATCCTGTGCCTTGAAACTGGCAACCTGGGTATATCCGTCTAGCAGGGGTGTATAGCTTTTTAGAGATTTAATCGATCCGTTGTAGGCAGGATCAGTTACTCCAGCCGCAAATTGCTCGTAAGCAATATCGCAGCACTGAATCAGCAGATTGGAACGAGCGCGATCGTAGGGGATAGAGGGCTGAACTAAGCCATTTTCGACCGTAGGAGGAATATTGGGATCGCCATCGTAATCAAATAGGGCAGAGGGTCTTTGCGGTTCTGTGGCAGTCTTTGGAGGAGTGCGAACGGGTTCAGCCGCTTGCGTAGAATGTTGCTGAGCCGCGATCGCGCTTGCTGTACCCGCTGCCAAACCAGTGAACAACACCTGCCGCCGAGTGAGCTTAGTCATGCTTGCATAGGAAAAATTTACCTCCCAAATCATCCTTCCTTCAACCGCGTTGTGCAAGAGCAAATGTAGAAATGCTTTGCGGGTTTCGGGTTAAAGATTGCAGAAAGTTTTGAGTTTTAAATTCGCCATTCGCCATTCGTCATTCCTCCCCTGCCTCCTGCCCCTGATTCTCGTCGGGCACAAAACGCGATCGCAGCCGTCTTTGATCTAGCGCGGGGCGGTAAGTTAACCGACCTTAAAAACTTTAGTTGAGAGCGTTAAAATCGAATTACTTAGCAAGTTTCAGATAATCTTTAAAGATTCGTAGTACCTGACTGTGCCTAGAAGTAATTGACAGAGAAACTTATACTATTCAGCTAGAGGCGGTAGGCTATCTAAAAAGGTGAGAGGAGTTTATTGTGCAAGTTGTAAAAGAATACGTTCAACGATGGTATGAGAGCGGTCTTGACCCGGATGAATATATTTGCCATCGCAAAAACGGAAACATTGTTGAAATTGAGGATGCAACAGGTAAACGCCAAGTTGTCTTGACCTTTTGCACCAATGATGTGTTGGGATTGACACAAGACGAGTCGGTGAAACAGGCGGCGATCGATGCTATTTTGCAGTACGGAACGTCCAATAGTTCCTGCTCTGTTCTGAGCGGTCGGATTGATTTGCATCGTCAGCTAGAAGATGAAGTGTCAGCTTTTAAACACTTACCCCATACGCAGCTATTTTTGAATGCGTGGATGGCGATGCAGGCGTTGATGGATGCTTTTTGTCATTTGGCGATTCCAGTTCCAGGCTTTCAGCACACTCGCGAAACGCTGATTTTGACTGATGTTTTGAACCACGGCTGTATTGTTTCGGCGATCGCTAATGCGGGAACCCGGTCTGGCAAGCTGTTTGGACATAGCCCACGGGTGCGGGTACGCGCCTACCGTCATTGTGACGTGCAGGATCTAGCCCGCAAGTTGCAGCGGTATGTTCGCCCCGACGATCGCATTATGGTTGTCTCCGACGCGGTATTTTCGATGGATGGTGACATTGCGCCGTTACCCGACATGATTGATGTGTTGTCAAACTATCCCGGCAGCGTATTGGTGATGGATGAAGCTCATGCCAGTGGGGCGCTGGGGGCAACCGGACGCGGCATTTATGAGTATTTTAATTTGAAGCCCCAAGATGCAATTAATCGCGGCGTGATTCCGCTGATTATGACGACGTTTTCAAAGTTTGGCGCGTCGGTTGGCGCGGCAATCAGCACCCATATTGCTGAGCTTAAACCGCTACTGAGTGTATCGCCGACATCCATTGGCACCTGCTCCCTTGCTCCACCGTTGACTGCTGCTGCGTTACAATGCATTCGGATTGTGCGCGATCAGCCAGAGCGGGTAACCCGATTGCAGGAAAATACGCAATATTTGCGATCGCGGCTTAAAGCCCATGATTTTCTGGCGATCGGTGAAACCAATGTCGTGCCCGTGATGCTACCGCCAGAAATCAACCCTAAAATTTACGCTAGGGAGCTATTAGACTATGGCGTGTGGGTTTCGCCGATTTGGTTTATTGCCAAGCCCCGCGTCCGAATTACTGTTAATGCACTGCATACTCGCGAGGAAATGGATCGGTTAGTCACGAGCATGGCAAAAGTTCGCGATTTACTCTACGAGCCAACCATCAGCGCTTAGAAAGAGGATTTCATGCTGTGACCTTCTTCTCAACTGAGGAGAGGTTTTTTTATGCGAAGCATTATTCCCTTCTTAGCCAGATGCCGCGCAAGCCTGCGTTCTGTGCTGCTTGATAGTCTTCTGCAAAACTGTCGCCAATATGCCAAGCGTCTTGTGGCAAGCAACTATGTTTGTGCAGCGCCACCTCAAAAATTTGGCGATCAGGCTTCGCGGTGCCTGCTTCGGTGGAAATGGTAATGGATGCAAAGTAATCCAGCAGTTCCAATCCTTGCAGCACTGAGTAAATCCGGGAATCGAAGTTGGAGAGAATCCCCAAGGGAATGCCTAATTGCCGCCAGCGTTTGAGGGCAAGGGGCACATCGGGGTAGACTTCCCACGGGGCGATCGCAGCAAAATAAGCAAACAGTTCAGCAAAAAACGCTTCAAAGTCAGAAAATTGGTGCAAGGCATCCACTTGCTGAAAGGTTTGCGCTGCAATGTTGAACCACCAGGCATATTCTTTAGCTTGCAGATCAGCACGATTCTGCAACGCAGATCCCTCACGGGAATCGCATCCTGGAAAAGCCGAAGAACCCGCCGCTTTAAAGCTCTTAAAAAATGCCTGATTCAGCGCGATCGCAGGGAGGTTTACGCCAAATCGACTTGCGACCTTGGCATATTGCTCCCCCACGCTGCCCTTCACCCCAAATAGTGTGCCGACTGCATCTACAAAAATGACGGAAGGGCGATCGCTCATGCTATTTGCGCCCCGTTTCTGCCCAAACGCGAGTCGGCAACCCCCACACATAGACAAACCCTTTTGCCGCCTGATGGTCAAAAACATCCTCTTTGCCGTAGGTAGCCAAATCGGGCGTATACAGCGAGTGAGACGACTTGCGCCCCACTACGCTATGGGTTCCCTTGAACAGTTTCACCCGCACCGTTCCCGTGACTCGCTCTTGGGTGCTAAGCACAAACGCATCCAACGCATCTTTTAAGGGACTATACCAAAGCCCGTTATAGACCAGTTGGGTGTAAGTTTGTTCAATCCCGCGCTTATATTGGGCAACATCCGCCGTCAGCGTCAAGCTTTCCAAATCGCGATGGGCATCAATCAGCAGCAACATCGCAGGCGTTTCGTAAATCTCACGGGATTTAATTCCGACCAGACGATTCTCAATCATGTCAAGCCGACCCACGCCATGCTTTCCAGCCATTTCGTTCAGTTGAGTAATCAAGGCGATCGCGTCGGGTGTTTCGCCATTGATACTCACGGGAATGCCTTTTTCAAAGCCAATTTCTACATATTCTGGCTCGTTGGGCGTGTTCGCGATCGCCGTCGTCATCGTGTAAACATCTTCCGGTGCCTCAATCCATGGATCTTCCAATATGCCTGCTTCCACTGCCCGTCCCAACAGATTTTCATCGATACTATAAGGGGACGACTTTTTCACCGGCGACGGAATGCCAAACTGCTCCCCATAGGCGATCGTTTCTTCCCGACTCATGCCCCATTCTCGCGCTGGAGTTAGCACCTTCAGGTTTGGGTTTAGGGCGGCGATCGACACATCAAACCGCACCTGATCATTTCCCTTGCCCGTGCAGCCATGCGCCACTGCATCTGCACCATATTTTTCAGCCGCTTCCACCAACAATTTCGCAATTAGAGGACGAGCCAACGCCGTAGACAACGGATAGCGACTTTCGTAAAGCGCATTGGCTTGAATTGCCGGAAACGCATAATCTTTCACAAAACTTTCAGTCGCATTAATCACCAAAGACTCTAGAGCGCCCGACTTAAGAGCCTTTTCGCGGACTGGCTCCATGTCAGATCCTTGCCCCAAATCTGCCGCCAGCGTAATGACTTCTTTTACGCCCCACTCTTGCTTTAGATAAGGAATGCATACCGAAGTATCGACTCCGCCGGAGTATGCCAGCACAACTTTATTAGCGCGACCCATGTTCTCTCTTGGCTTACCGAAACAACTGAATCATTATCCAGCGAATGGGTACTTTTTCTTGTCAGAGAAGGTACAAATTGGCAGAAAACAGGGTTCGGAGTGCCGAATGTCGAATGCCGAATGCTGGGTGCGGAGTGTCGAATGTCCGGGTGCGGAATGTCGAATGTCGATAAACATGGGCTGAATAGCGTTTCCCTTTCACTCTTAATGCTTCGTAACTCGCCCTTCGTAATCGCCATTCGTAATTTCTTTCTGTTCTCTAATTAATTCCAGATTTGCGGATAATCGGGATGGACGATAGTTTAGGATGGGCGGTTGACAGAGCGGAGAAGGCATTATGCCGATGGGACTTCAGTTTGGGCGAGAAATTTGTGGACGGCTAGATTTGGCGGAGTCGCGAGAGTGGCTGGTAACCAACGGCATTGGCGGATATACATCAGGTACGGTGTCAGGCATTCTGACCCGCTGCTATCACGGGTTGCTGGTGGCGGCGCTCAATCCACCGTTAGGACGGACGCTGATGCTAACGAAACTGGATGAAATGGTGCAATATGGCGATGGTACGGCTCAAGCTGAGCCTCATTATTATCCGTTGCACACGAATCGGTGGATTGGCGGCTCTGTGGAACCCCATGGGTTCCAGCAGATTGAACGCTTTGCGCTAGAAGGCTCAATTCCGACCTGGCGATATGTTTGTGCGGATGCGCTGATTGAAAAACGGATTTGGATGCAGATGGGAGCGAACACCACCTATGTGCAATATCATCTGCTGCGTGCATCACAACCCCTGAAGCTCACGCTAAAGGCACTGGTCAACTACCGAGATTATCACAGTCGAACTCAGGGATCGGGGTGGCAAATGACGGTGGTGCCATTGGATCGGGGGGTGTGTGTAGCGGCGTTTCCAGAGGCGACTCAACTGACGCTGCTGAGCGATCGCGCCGAGGTGATTCCTGCCCATGATTGGTACTATGGCTTTGATTTAGCCTTAGAGCGAGAACGAGGATTGAGCGATCGCGAAGATCATCTGCATGTTGCAACTTTGTACGCAACTTTGACAGCTGGAGAATCTCTCACGATCGTTGCTAGCACCGAGCGAAAGCCCGATGTGAATGGAGAAAGCGCCCTAAAAAATCGCCGGACTCACGATAGCAAACTGCTAGGATTGTGGCGTTCTAGCCGTGCTGCTGAAGCAAAAGAGGATTTTACGAGTCGATTGGTGTTAGCAGCCGATCAATTTATCGTCAACCGCGCTTCTCCTGAAGATCCCCACGGCAAAACTATCATTGCTGGCTATCCTTGGTTTAGCGATTGGGGACGAGACACCATGATCAGCCTGCCGGGACTGACTCTCGCCACTGGTCAGCCCGAAATTGCCCGCTCTATCCTGCGTACCTATGCTCACTATACCGAGCAGGGTATGATCCCCAACCGCTTTCCTGATGCAGGAGAACTGCCAGAATACAACACCGTTGATGCGACCCTCTGGTATTTTGAAGCCCTGCGCGCCTACTATGTCGATACTGAAGACGATGATCTGGTTCAAGAACTTTTTCCTATCTTGGCAGATATTATCGATTGGCACTGTCGCGGCACTCGTTTCAATATCCATCTTGATCCGGCGGATGGCTTGCTGTATGCCGGAAAAGCCGGGGTGCAACTCACTTGGATGGATGCCAAAGTAGACGATTGGGTAGTTACGCCTCGGATTGGCAAACCCGTGGAGGTCAACGCGCTTTGGTATAATGCGCTGCGAACGATCGCAAAATTAGCGCGGCGGGTCGGCAAGCCCCATCAGGAATATGAGGCGATCGCCGATCGCGCTCTTGCCCGGTTTAGTCGCTTCTGGAACCCGGAGTTAGGCTACTGCTACGATCTGCTGGATAGTCCGGAGGGGGATGATGATTCTCTGCGCCCAAACCAGATTTTTGCGGTTTCCCTGCCCGAAAGTCCACTGACAGCCGCTCAGCAAAAAGGTGTGGTGGATACCTGCGCCCAAACCTTGCTTACCTCCCACGGGCTGCGCTCGCTCGCTCCCAAGCACCCTAGCTATCAAGGCACCTATCGTGGCTCTCCGCTTCAGCGCGATGGAGCCTATCACCAAGGCACTGTATGGGAATGGCTGTTGGGACCGTTTGCGATCGCCCATTTGCGGGTTTACAATAACCCGGCTCAAGCGCGTGAGTTTTTAGATCCGATGATGAATCACTTGATTGATTATGGCGTGGGTAGCCTCGGTGAAATCTGTGATGGCGATGTCCCCATGCAACCTCGTGGCTGCATTGCCCAAGCTTGGACGGTTGCCGAAATCCTGCGCGCCTGGATCGCCACGGAACCTGTCTAGATTCCAGTTGGCGCGCTGAGTATCTGACAGTAGTTGAAATGACAGCGCCCAGAAAATCAGAGATCGTTAAGCGATCGCACTGCCTGATTCACTGAAACCTTTGGTTATGGAAGCAAACCCTAATCTATATAGCTGCGATCGCCCATAGCTGCAAAAGTTGAAGCTAAGCCTACTCCTACGACAGATGTTGAGCCAAATAATAGCCGCTACGGTTCTAAGGATGGAGCGGTAAAGCTCATTTGTTGTTCTGCAAATTTGCATCATTTAGAGAGTTATTCAAATGCAGTTAAAGCCAATTTCTCAACAAGTTGTAGCAGTCGTTGGGGCTTCTAGCGGTATTGGACGGGAAACGGCGCTCCAGTTTGCCAAACGCGGGGCAAGCGTTGTGGTGGCTGCCCGCAGCCAGCCCGGATTGGAGTCCTTAGTAGAGGAGATTCGGCAAGCGGGGGGAGAAGCAACCGCCGTCAGTGCTGATGTTGCCGAGTTTGAGCAAGTGAAAGCGATCGCTGACAAAACTGTTGCTACCTATGGGCGCTTGGATACCTGGGTTCACGCCTCAGCAACAGCGGTTTTTGGGACGGTTGAGCAGATTACACCAGAGGAATTTAAGCGGGTTGTAGACGTAACTTTAATGGGTCAGGTTTATGGCGCAATGGCAGCGCTTCCTTACCTGCGGCAGGCGGGACAAGGTGCTTTTATTTCTATCTCCTCCATGGAAGGTCGGCGATCGCTGCCGTTTCAAAGTGCCTACTCAACCTCGAAGCATGGAGTGGAAGGGTTTCTAGAAGCGCTGCGGGTTGAACTGCACCATGAGGGCGTTCCTATCAGCATTACGAGCATTAAGCCATCGGTGATTAACACTCCGTTTTATAATCATGGGCGCACAAAGCTGGGAGTGAAACCAACCGGAATTCCGCCCTACTATGAACCGAGTCTCGTTGCAGATGCGATTCTTTATACGGCTGAACATCCAGTGCGAGATTTTATTGTGGGCGATGTGGGCAGAGTATTAGATGTGGTGCAGCGGCTTTCTCCTGGTCTGGTAGATTCTATTTTGACGGCGGTTGGTTTCCCCTTGCAGAAGACAACTGAAGCCAAGTCTGAAAATGACTCTAATAATCTTTATGAACCGGTATCAGAAGACAACCGGATTCAAGGTGACTTCGGTCAGTGGGTCATCCCAAGTGTGACCGATTGGATTGACAAAAACCCGGTGTTGAAATGGGGCACTGTGGCAGGAGCGTTAATTGGAGTGAGCGCTTTGGCGATCGCAGCCCAAGTTTTTAATCAAGATGGAGAACTTTAGATTGGGCTAACCCTGAATATTGATGATTTTGGGTGGCTCAAATTGCAAATTGGGGTCAATTATGCGATCGCAATACGCCAAAATCGTAGAAAGGAAACATGGCAGGACACCCCCAGCATGGATATCAAAAGCGGATTCGTTGGCTCCATCGGTAATACTCCCCTAATTCGGCTTAATAGTTTTAGTGAACAAACAGGCTGCGAGATTTTGGGCAAAGCAGAATTTTTGAATCCCGGCGGATCGGTCAAAGATCGAGCCGCCTTGTATATCATTCAAGATGCCGAAGAGCGAGGATTGCTAAAACCGGGCGGCACCGTTGTGGAAGGCACCGCAGGGAATACCGGCATTGGCTTGGCGCATATTTGCAATGCCAAAGGCTATAAGTGTTTAATTGTCATTCCCGAAACCCAATCTCAGGAAAAAATCGACCTGCTGAGAACCCTAGGGGCTGAGGTTCGGACTGTACCTGCCGTGCCCTATAAAGATCCGAATAACTACGTCCGGCTCTCTGGCACGATCGCCAGCGAACTAGAGAACGCCATCTGGGCAAACCAGTTTGATAACTTGGCAAACCGCCGCGCTCACTATGAAACGACCGCGCCTGAAATTTGGGCACAAACCGATGGCACAGTAGACGCTTGGGTAGCGGCAACGGGCACAGGTGGCACCTATGCTGGGGTTGCCCTGTTTCTGAAGGAAAAAGATCCGGCGATTCACTGCGTAGTTGCCGACCCGATGGGTAGTGGACTTTACAGCTATATCAAAACCGGGGAACCGCACTCAGAAGGAAACTCCATCACTGAAGGGATTGGCAACAGTCGGGTGACTGCCAATATGGAAGGTGCGCCTGCGGATGATGCGATTCAAGTGGGCGATCGCGAAGCCATTCAAGCCATCTATCAACTACTCGAAAAGGATGGTTTGTTTATGGGCGGCTCTGTCGGCATCAACGTCGCTGCGGCTGTGTCAGTTGCAAAAAAACTCGGCGCTGGACATACCATCGTCACGATTCTCTGCGATGGTGGCAGCCGCTATCAATCTAAGCTATTTAACCGGGAATGGCTGAAGGAAAAAGGACTAATTTAAGAATATCGAATGTCGAAGGGCGAGTGGCAAAAATGCAGTATGCCTCGGCTCCTGCATTCCTCTACCCCTCTACTCCTTCACAGGATCACGCTGAAAACTATAAATGATCTGAGTTTGCAGGTGTTGACACACAGTAGAGGGAGCGAAACCAAGGGGATAGGCATGGCGATCGAGTTGAATTTGTAGCCCGGTTAGCGGATCGCCACCATGGGCAATCAAAAACTCAAGCTGTTTGAGCGTAGGTTGAGCGGCGAGGGAATCTAAGATTTTGGCGATCGCTTCCACGTAGGGATGATCGGGCTGTTGATACCAATCGGGGGTGCCGAGTAGAGGTTGTTCAAATCCGAGATGGACAATGCGTGAGGTGTTGCCGAACAGCGCGATCGCCATGGGGCGCACTTCTTCTTGCAGTTGAAAATCGTAGGGCTTAACAAGTTGCCGCAGGTTTTCTAATCGTTCATACCAATCGGCGATGGATTGGGAGCCATCTTGCCATTGCAGCGCGATCGTCACCAGATAGGTCTGCAACATCCAATGCCCTAGCTTCTCTACCTTTGTTGCCAGGTAAGCAGAATTATAAGACGTGGTTTCGACGATTAATGGAACGCGATCGACTACTTCTAAGCCATAGCCTTTCAGCCCCGCAATTTTGCGCGGATTGTTGGTAATCAAGCGCATTTGACCTATACCCAAGTCAGCCAACATTTGGGCACCCATGCCATAGTTGCGTAAATCGGCTGGAAACCCTAAATGCTCGTTGGCTTCCACCGTATCCAGCCCCATATCTTGCAACGAGTAAGCTTTGAGCTTGTTGACTAAGCCAATGCCCCGCCCTTCTTGCCGCAGATAGACCACCACGCCTTGTCCGGCACTTTCAATCATTTTCAAGGCGGCTTGAAGTTGCATCCGGCAATCGCAGCGCAGAGAGCCGAGGGCATCCCCTGTCAAACATTCGGAGTGCATTCGCACCAAAACGGGCTGATGGACGAAGTTGGCAGGATCGCCTTTGACGATCGCCACATGTTCCGAGTTATCTAGCGTGTGGCGGTAGGCATAGACTTTAAATTGCCCAAACTCTGATGGCAAATCGGCGATCGCTTCTCGCGAAATCAACCGCTCATGGGCTAATCGATAGCTGATTAGGTCGGCAATACTAATAATTTTAAGGGTGTGCAGTTTGGCATAGTCAATCAACTCTGGCAGCCGCGCCATGGAACCATCTGGGTTTTGAATTTCGCAGATCACCCCCGCTGGATATAGCCCTGCCATCTGCGCCAAATCCACCGCCGCTTCGGTATGCCCTGCCCGCTTTAGCACACCTCCCTCTCGCGCTCGGAGCGGAAACACATGACCGGGACGGCGCAAATCATCCGGGCGAGTGCTGGGATTAATCGCAATTTGAATCGTGCGGGCGCGATCCTCGGCAGAAATGCCCGTGGTCACCCCGACGTTTGGCGCAGCATCAATGCTGACCGTGAAGGCAGTTTGGTTACTATCTGTGTTTTTAAAGACCATCAGCGGCAGGTCTAATTCATCGAGTCGCTCGGCAGTCATCGAGAGGCAAATCAGCCCCCGCGCATACACTGCCATAAAGTTGATCAGATCAGGCGTGGCAAATTGGGCAGCACAGATGACATCGCCCTCGTTTTCGCGATTTTCGTCATCCACTACTACGATCGCGCGACCGGCTTTCAAATCTGCCAAAGCCGCCTCAATAGGATCAAACTGAAAGGAGGAGGGCGCAAGCTGAGAGGAATCTGCGGAGAAGTTCAAAGCGTCACCGTAACGTTTTTTGAAGAGTCTTTCTAATTAAATTCTAATCTGTTTGCGGTCAAGACGGATTGATTGAACTTTCGCCGAATAGGGCTACTGATTATGACTACTTGGGTGAACTCAAGTCACCTGATGTGCAACTAAAGTCAGCCCTCATCCCCCAGCCCCTTCTCCTGCCTTGGGAGAAGGGGAGCAAGAATGGTTCAAAGTCCCTCTCCCGCTCTGGGAGAAGGATTTAGGGTGAGGGAAGTTGGGATAGTCGCACATCGCGTCAAGTCATCTTTTGCAGAACCCGCGATCGCAGCCTTCCCCAAATCTTTTATCTGGTACTACAATGCAGCAAAGTTCTCTGTATTTAATCCGCAATAAGGTAAAAGCATCATGGGTGATGGGGCACATATCCCGGTTGGAATTGTCGGCGCATCGGGCTATGGCGGCGTGCAGCTTGTTCGTATTCTGATGGATCACCCGCATTTGAAACTCGCCTATCTAGGGGGTGATAGCAGCGCCGGACAGTCATTTTCGGATCTTTATCCGCATTTGGATTCTCGCGTTGAACAAGTGATTGAACCGATTGATTTAGATAAGATTGCTGAGCGGTGTGAGGTTGTTTTTCTGTCACTTCCCAACGGACTTGCCTGCACCATGGCTCCGACGTTGCTGGCGAAAGGCTGCAAAGTGTTAGACTTGTCGGCTGACTACCGCTTTTCAGATTTGGCAGTTTATAAAACCTGGTATGGCATTGATCGCACCGATGAGAAAGTCGCAGAAACTGCTGTGTATGGTTTGCCGGAACTGTATCGCGATCGCATTTCTCAGGCTCAGCTAATCGGTTGTCCGGGTTGTTTCCCGACCGCTAGTCTGCTAGCACTGTCGCCATTGCTTAAGCAGGGTTTAATTGTGCCAGAAACCGCGATCGTCGATGCCAAATCGGGCACTTCGGGCGGCGGCAGGCAGGCAAAGACCAATATGCTGCTCGCAGAAGCCGGTGGCTCTTTTAGTGCCTATGGAATTGCCCGCCATCGCCATACCCCAGAAATCGAGCAAATTTGCAGCGATCTTGCGGGACATGAAGTGATGGTTCAGTTCACGCCCCACCTGGTTCCCATGCCACGCGGCATTTTGGCAACGGTCTACGCCACTCTCCGCGACCCCGGTTTAGTCCGAGAAGATTTGTTGACAATTTTCACTGCCTTTTATCGAAATTCTCCCTGGGTGAAGATTTTGCCGAGTGGTGTCTTTCCCCAAACGAAGTGGGCGTGTCATACCAATCTTTGCTACCTTGGTCTAGAAGTAGATGCACGGACGGGGCGGGTGATTGTCATCTCGGCGATCGACAACCTAATGAAAGGGCAAGCAGGACAGGCAATTCAGTGTCTCAACATTATGATGGATTGGGATGAAACCTTAGGATTGCCTCAGTTAGCGTTTTATCCCTAGTAAAGTAGCCTGAAAGATTCGCTCCTTCATTATTGCTGGGGCGAGTCAACTTGGAGTTGTTGCAGTTGATCAATGGTTAGTCCCGGAGTTCCTCACTAAAGTACCAAGGGGCAAAAACAAATTTATGGATGGGGAGCGATCTCTAGGGCGGAAGATGAAATTGTGACGATTCATCAGGGCTTTTAGCAGTCAACGAAAGCAAAGCGTTATATAGATCAGATATCTAGATCAACGTTTGATCTCGCCTTGCAAATCCGTGGGACGAAACCATGCCCAGTGACGGTAGTTTGGATGTACATGTCCGGCTGGTTCGACATGTGCATCTTGGTCACTGATGCGGTTGATTTCAACAGGTGCGATGCGATCGCGTTTAAGGAATTTCATAGAATCGTCTCCTAAGCAATGGAGTGAAGTAAGGGACGTTCCTATTTCGGAGTATCGTGCGACTGAAGCAGTAAAAATCTCAAGATTTAGTAGATTCACCTAACAACGCTATACAAGACCGAAAATCGGACGCTTTGATTTATATCTGTATTATAAGCTACCGTTTTCTTTTTTTGCTAGGTGAAGTAAGAGTTATTGCGAAGTAAAAGTCATTGAATCTTGATAAAAGCCGCTTAAACCTACCACTGATTGATAAAAGATAAATCTAATGTGCTGAAGTTGGTGCTAAGCGCTAAGTTAAGATGTTCCATTGCTTGAACTAGCCATTGCACATTTTCTCGTTTGCTCGATTCGTAGTGGCTAAACAAAATAGAAAAGCGTTTTTCCAGATTCGGTTTAACCTTGCGACAGATCAGCACAATTTTAAGTAGCAAGCCGGTTGCCAGTGCTGGTCCAATATTTGAGAGCAAATCGATAAGCACAAAATGGCTTGGTTTTTGAGAACTCTCAACTACCAAAAAATTGAGCAATTGGCTACAAGTTCTCACGATGAGAAAATCATTAACATGATGAGAGTTACTTTCTGGCAGAGATGCTTTCAGTTGAGCATAGAGTTGGTTATTAAACTGGCGATTGCCATACTCTGGATCGACTGAAGCAGTCATGTATTGATAGAGATCATCTTTAAACGAGTTGAAAGATGAAGTCTGAGAACTATGAGTTAAAAATCGTTGCGCTAAATCTCGATAGGTATCAGTTCCCTGCGATCGCCCTGCAAAATGCTTCACTGCCACACATAGTTCTTCATCACTGAGCAATGTTGGGTTTTTGGCGGGTTGTAAAATCCGATTGGCAACATCGGGTAAGTTGCTACGAATAATTTGCGATCGCCGCACTTGGTAAGTCACAAATTGAGACAGATCCAGTTCATATTGGCGCTCTGCCCTAGCCTTTAGATGGCGAATCGTTTGCTGTTGTTCAAGGGTGCTACCCTCGGCAACTAAGCAATGATCATATAAATAAGGATATCGATGAATTAGCTTTCCTAAAGAAACACCCAACGGATTGGTTTCGATATTTTGGCTAGTAACCTGAGCTAAACGCCGCAATGCCAGATATTGCTCACTGTCCACAAAGTCTTTAACCAGTTCCCGCAACCGACGAACAGAGCGCGATCGCCCATACTCGCGTGTAGAACGAGCCGCCACCGACTCAAACAGTTCTATTAGAGTAGGAATATAAGTTTGATGTTGAGGACGAGCTTGCCAGCGATTAATTAGAATATGGCAGCAACGGTTTAATATAAATCGAAATTCTTGATCAGCAGCTTTATTCGCCGTAATCTTTTCAAGTGCTGCACTAACTTCTGGATCAGGATAACCGGTTCCATCAATAAACAACAGATGAAAGCGCTGCACTAAATCACTGGGTAGTTCCGACTGCACAAGGTGCAAAAAATGGTCGTACAAGTGTTGTTCGTCTTGTTCAGCTTGTTTTGTGTGGCGGGTTGTCCAAGTGCTCACGGTAGAAGTCCCAAATTCAGGCATCGAATAGAAATAAACTTAATTTTTTTCAAGGACTTAACGAAACTATGGTTTCAATCTTAAATGGAAGCCGCAGGATTACCAAGTGACAATTAAACAATTTGGGCAGTAGCGAACCAATATCTTAACTAAAGGTAATTTCTAAATTTATTTATGAATGATACTGAACTAAAATGCTTTATAGATGTATTTTAAGTCACTTTGATAAGTGGCCACTACGGATGATCTTTACTCTAATGGAACGCTTAAAGAACAAAGCTTGAAGATTTAATTCTAGTTGATGTTGCCACTAATGCTACTGGCACATGGGCTTTTCTAGGGTAACTTTGCATACACTACACAAAGACCTGACTAAAATCACGATTCTTTAATAAAAGGCTTAGTCTTCACTCTGGCTAAGGCGGTGTAAGTTTAGAACATCACTGAGCTTTTTGACCTGAGCAAAGGTACGCTCAAGCTGGTCATGATTCCGAACATCGATCCCCAAATCAATCACTGCTGTTTGGTCAGGAAAGGTTCTGACTTGGGCGTTGCGGACATTAATATTATTGTCGGTTAAACGAGACAAAATGTCTTTGAGTACGCCAACTCGATCGATTACGGTAATCTGTATATCAATCGGATAGGCTTGGGGGCGCTCTCCCTCTTGAATAGGATTCCAACTCACTGGAACTAGGCGATCGCCCGGAACAGGCTCAAGGTTGGAACATCCTTGGCGATGGATCGAAATTCCTCGGTTACTTCGAGTCACTACGCCAATAATC
Source organism: Sivoneniella epilithica UHCC 1019 (assembly GCF_040830845.1). Taxonomy (NCBI): domain Bacteria; kingdom Bacillati; phylum Cyanobacteriota; class Cyanophyceae; order Leptolyngbyales; family Leptolyngbyaceae; genus Sivoneniella; species Sivoneniella epilithica. Next base: position 26,272 of record NZ_JBFPDP010000007.1, on the reverse strand, counting down.
GGTTCTCCCGGAACCGGAGTACAGCAGCCTGCTAAGTGATATAGCAACCCTTCTACGCCAATAATTGGGGATTTGCAAGGCGAAGGCAATAGTGCTTTTGAGGGGGTTGCTGGCAGCAGTAATTGTTGAGGCGCAGGGGCGATCGGCTGTTGGGCTTTGACGGTTTCTCGTAGGCGATTGACAACGTGATTCAGCGTAATTTCTCCATAACCCACGGCGGCTAGTAAATCATCAACGCTGTGATAGTTACATCGCTCCACAGCGGCTAGCATGGGCGCTGATTTGAGCAATGCTTCAAATCCATTTTTGCCTAACTCGCGCTCTAGCATGTCTCGCCCACGGGCTAGGTTTTCGTCGCGGTGCGATCGCTTATACCACTGGCGAATTCGGTTACGGGCACTCGCTGTGACGACAAAATTGAGCCAGTCTAAACTAGGATGCGAGCTTTTATTCGTCAGAATTTCAACAATATCTCCATTTTTCAACGGAGTATCTAAGGTCATCATCCGCCCATTAATCCGAGTTCCGGCACAGTGGTTCCCAACTTCGGTATGAATCCGATAGGCAAAATCTACTGCTGTTGATCCCCGTCCCAAAGAGACGACATCCCCTTGGGGCGTGAACACATACACTTCCCCGTCAAACAGATCATCTTTGATGCTTTCTAAATATTCTTGAGCATCTTTTAGATCACTTTGCCAATCTAATAGTTGCCGTAGCCAAGTAAATTTTTCATCCGTTCCGGTCATGTTCCCGTTGGAATTGCCTGCCTCTTTATATTTCCAGTGGGCAGCGATCCCATATTCAGCAATATGGTGCATTTCTAAGGTGCGAATTTGCACTTCTAGCGGTCTTCCCGTCGTGCCGACCACTACCGTATGTAACGATTGATAGCGGTTGGGTTTGGGTAAGCCAATATAGTCTTTGAAACGTCCAGGAATGGGACGAAACATATCATGGACGATCGCCAATGCCCGATAGCAATCTTCATTGGCTTCTACAATAATCCGAACCGCCGCAACATCATAAATTTCGTTATAGCCCTTTTGCTGGCGCTGCATTTTTTGATAAATGCCGTACAAATGTTTGGGTCGTCCGCTAAGTTCAAAGACCTGAATGCCAATCTGTTTTAGGCGATCACGCAGATTATTTGCCAGTTCGTTTAATTGCGTTTCGCGATCAATCCGTTTTTCAGCAACTAATTCTTGAATACTTCGATATGCTTCTGGCTCTAGATATTTAAATGAGAGATCCTCCAGTTCCCATTTCAACCGCCCGATCCCTAAGCGATTTGCCAAAGGAGCAAAAATTTCTCGCGTTTCCAAGGCAATTTGACATCGTTTTGCGTCTGATAAATGCTCCAGCGTTCGCATGTTGTGTAAGCGATCTGCCAGCTTAACCACAATCACCCGAATATCTTGCGCCATTGCAAGGAACATGCGACGAAAATTTTCTGCTTGCCGCTCAGTTTTACTAGAAAAGTTAAACTTAGAAAGTTTAGTCACCCCTTCAACTAAAAGACGAACTTCCTTACCAAATTGTGCTTCCAACTCATCAGAAGTAATCTCAGTATCTTCCACTACGTCATGCAAAAATCCCGCTGCAATCATAGCGCTGCCACCCCCCAAATCGCGCAGCAGCCCTGCCACCGCGACCGGATGCATAATATACGGCTCTCCTGAAGCGCGATACTGTCCTTGATGCAGGCGATAGGCAAACTCAAAAGCACGACAGACTAGATCGGCATCGGCGCGAGTCGTTTGTGCCTCACTACAATCGGCAGCGACTTGGCGAGTGTTTAAGCACTCTTGCAGCCATTCGGGGACAGTAAACTCAAAGAAAGACGCTGGAGCCGTAAGGTTCATGAGATCGAGCAGGTATTAATAAAAGGCTCAAACCAATGAATAGCTGTATTGACTAATCTAGCTTGAGAGATTAGTAAGCTATGCAAAAAAACTGCGAGGAAACAAGATCTGAATCGATCGCGTTGGAAATATCTCTGGATTATGCCGCCAATTGGACAAAAAAGGGCTAAAGTACAGAAATTCTAAGCTTTAGCTAAGCAATAATGAGGGGAAAAAAGGTAGATTGCCTTTTAACATATCTTAGCAACACAAGTAAAATTTTCCACAGTAAACCTACAAATTTTCGGTGGCTTTCTCTACGTCACTTTCCACCAAAGCGATTGGCAAATCATCAATTAACCCAACAGGTGGAGTAATTTCGAGACGGCGACGATGCAAATCAACAATAGGCACGATCTCCATGACAAACGGAATCAGCACAGTATTTGCTTTTGGGTCGGGACGTTGCACTTCTAACAGGTGATTTCCAGCAGGAATCAAGCTGATCACGGTGCCGATCAACTTTTGGGTTGTCTGATCAAACACCTCCAGCCCAATCAAATCTGGAATATGAAATTCACCGTCTTCTAGGGTCGGGCGATCGCCTGCCAGAACCATTAGTTTAGAATCGCGCAATCCTTCAGCATCGGTGATCGTGTTAACTCCCTCTAGCTTTACCACATATAAACCCTTACCATCCAAATACCGTCCCCGCAGGAGTTTGATGGACTGCGGCTCTTTGTTTCCGGGTCGGAGCAACCAGCGTTTACCGGGTTCCAGAAAGCGTTCAGGAAAATCGGTATTGGGATATATCCGTACTTCCCCTTTTAGCCCTTGGGGTGCAACAATCTTGCCAACTTCAATAAAACGATCGGTCATGGTGACAAGTCAAAAAAAGCATGATAGCGATCGTAGTATGGATATTGTGCTTTGACTGTAAGAATATCCATGCCGAACCCTTATCACCAAAGAAGAAAGGGAGACACGCTGCCATTCTCTTTAAATTTCTTCGCCTAACTGCCGCAGTCGCTCTGCTAGTTGGTCTGCCCGTTGCCGCTCTGTTTCAGCCCGCTGGCGTTCTGCCTCGGCTTCGTTTAAATAGCGATCGCCCAATTGATGAGATTGAGTAGGATTCAGCAAAAATGCCAAGAAGTCTGAATGGCGAAGTTCTTGTCGGGTTACTCCAATCGCCTCAAAAATATTGAACTGGTTGACCAAAGATTCAAGTTTTTCTAAATCGTCGTTATCAACAATGAATCGCTCCAAAAATCCACGATCTTCTTGGTCAGTCATAGATAAGCCAATTCCTGTTGGTCGTTGGATTGAAGTTGGTCGCCACTTTAAATTAACAGCGCAATTTTAAGGATCTCCGGACAAGTCAAATCACGTCTCGTTAAACCCATTGAGATAGGATATAGCCTATGTTTAGCCTAAGCAGAGCGCTTTCCAAGCATTTTCATTTTCACGCCATTGGCGGGGGCGAGGGTGACTCCTCGGCGGCGAGGATATTCGGGTTTGGTGTCTGCCAGTGCTAATTCGTAGCGCGTCAGAATGGTGGATAGCACCAGCTTCAGTTCCAGTTGGGCGAGGGCTTCGCCAATGCAGCGCCGCACACCGCCGCCGAAGGGCAAAAACTCATAGGGAGAATATTGCCGTTCTAAAAAGCGCTCTGGTTTGAAGAGATGCGGCTCTGGATACAGATCTTCGCGCTGGTGGGTCAAGTAAATGCAGCCGACGACAGCGATACCCGGTTCCAACGCATAGCCAAGGAGTTCCGTGGGTTCCTGCACCACTCTGGGAAAAGTGAGCATGGCAACGGGATAAATCCGCAGAGTTTCGTTGCAAACGGCGGAGAGGTAGGGCAGCTTGACAATGCTCATCGGGTCGAACAAATCTGCCGACTGTAGCTCATGCAGCAATCTTTCTCGAATACCTGGCTGATGATAAATCCAGTAAAGCGCCCACGATAGAGCAGTGGCAGTGGTTTCATGTCCGGCAAACATCAGGGTTGCCAGTTCGTCCCGCAATTCTTGATCGGTCATGGGTTGTCCCAAATCATCGATCGCCGCCATCATCAGCGACAGAATATCGACGCGGTTTGGTTGTGGCTGAGTCCGCCGATCGCGAATTTCTGCATAAATCAAATCATCCATTTGCTGGCGATCACGCAAAAATTTTCCCCAAGGACTCCACGCGCCCCAATCTTGCTGGAGTGCCGGAAAAAACAGCGGACTGGAAGACAGCGGCGATGCAAACACCTCTGTCAATTTGGTCAGCATTGTTTTAAGCTGCTGGCTGCGTTCCCCTTCAAATACCCCAAACACCGCTTGCATAATCACCTGCAACGAAATTTCTTGCATTGCAGTCCGCGCTGAGAAGGGTGTATCGACTGGAATTTTGCCCAAGGTTTTTTCGGTCAAATCGCAAATGAGTTGGCTATAAGCGCGAATGCGATCGCCATGAAACGAGGGCATCAACATTTGTCTGCGGCGTTTGTGGCGATCGCCCTCAATCAAAATCACCGAATAATCGCCCAGCAATGGAACCAAAATTCGATTCAAACTGCCCGGTGCCACATAAGTTTTGCGATCGTTGGTGAGAATATCTTGAATCCCTTCCGGCGTATTCACAAATACCAAATTATTGCCAAAGCCAATAATTCCAGCCGAAAAAATATCAGGATATTGCTGAGCAGCGCTTTCCATATAGCCAATGGGGTCAGCTACCCATTTAAGTTGCTGCAAGAAGCGCGGCGTAGACACCGGATTAGGAGTTGAAAGTGTGTTCATAGAACAGTTGGGGGCTAAGGTCAATGCACAATTCCGTAGCTTTATCATGAGCGATTTGAACCGCGATCGCCAAGCTAGATTAGCTGAGCGATCGCGGTAGACGTGAGTTCCTGCATATTCCCAAACACAATCGCTGCTCCTGCTTGCCGCAAGCCATCTGCATAAGCTTGGCTCTGGGCTTCTGTTTCCTGCACATGGGGCGGCAAGATGCCCACCGCAATCCAAGGGCGATCGCCCTGTTGCTGGCGCGCCTTCACCACCGTATACATATCTGCCACCGTATCACCCACATATAGCACCGGAATTTTAGAATCCACTGGTTTTAATTGGGAAACCGCCGCAAATAACCCTGTTGGATCAGGTTTTCCAGGTGCATCTTCCATCGCCACCAACACCGGAGCCTCAAGCCCCAATCGCTTTTTTAGAACATAGTCAGCAGATTTGCGAGTTGCCCCACTAAAAAAGCCCCAGCCCATCTTCGCCCACGTTAATTGGTCAAAATAAGCAGAGTCAACTAACAGCGGTTCTTGGCAGATGTAGCCCGTAAAGTGATTCGGATCGGTGCCCCGATAGCGCGCCTGAAAAAACGCTACCAGTTTGTCATAGGCGATCGCCACCCCACCCCGCCCCGCATCATCTCGCCAGATTGTGTCTTGGATCGCTGGCATTTCCACTTCATGCGCCTCGAAATAGCGAAACACCAACTCCTGAGAAGCCTCCCAATCATTATTCCAAACACCCTCAGCCTTTAGCGCATCAATCTCACTTTGAGACGGACGATAAGCCCCCTCAGTCAAATGCTCCACCGTATCCGCCAACGCCCGCCGATACGACCCGCCCACATCTCGAATCACCCCATCAATATCAAATATCACCAGCGCCACTAGCAGACTAGCTGATTGAATCGCCATAACACTCCTCTTTTCAGTAAGCTCTTTGAATTCCTTTTTCCTTTCCCCTCGCCATTCGCCATTCATCCAAGATCGTGCATGATTAAAAACAGTGAGGTACTATAGAAGGCTGTAGATTATTGACCAGTTGGGTTGGCGTTGGAGGTTTTTGGTTGGCACAATTTATATTAAAAGTTCTCTGGTTAGATGAGAACGTTGCATTAGCAGTGGATCAAGTAGTAGGCAAGGGAGCAAGCCCGCTGACATCTTACTTTTTTTGGCCCCGCAATGATGCTTGGGAGCAGTTAAAAACCGAGATGGAAGCAAAACATTGGATCTCTGAGGTAGATCGAGTGGATTTGCTTAATCAAGCAACTGAGGTGATTAATTATTGGCAAGAGGAAGGGAAAAAACGCCCCATGGCAGAAGCCCAGGCGAAGTTTCCTGACATTGCGTTTACAGGCAGCGCTTAAGCCAGTGAGTATTTTAGGCTGTCTAGCTAGGTTGCTTACCGAGAATCGTTCCGTGATTCTATGACAGATGGTGTAGCATATAGTCACTTATCGCCCTAACAAGCCAAACGGTCGTTAGGGCGCTTTTAATTTAAAGAGTTTACGAATGTCTTTGCTAAAACTACTAGGGCGATCGCGGCAAAATTATTTGAGAGTTTGCCCATCATTTGCTACGGTTTACTACAGTTATTGATATTTTCTTTACATTTCTAGCTGAATTAAATTTACAGGATTTAGGTAGGTAGCTTCATGACAGCAACGATTAGCCCAGACCAAGTTGAACGGATCGTTTGGAACCAACATCATGATCCGTTTGAGGTGTTGGGACCCCATCAAATCGAGCAAGATGGAAAAACCGTTTGGGTCGTGCGAGTTTACCAGCCAAAAGCGGATGCAGTATGGATTGTTTTTCCAGAGCAACGGGAAGAAGTGCAAATGCAATCGACCCATCATCCCCACTTCTTTGAAGCCACCCTAACGGCTCCAAATCTGCCTAACTATCAACTGCGGATTAAAGAAGGAGAACGCGATCGCGTCTCCTACGATCCCTACGCCTTCCAATCTCCCTGGCTCACCGATCTAGATATTCACCTATTTGGAGAAGGCAACCACCACCGCATTTATGAAAAACTCGGTGCCCACCCCGCCGAACTGAACAACGTCAAAGGTGTATATTTTGCAGTATGGGCACCCAGCGCCCGCAACGTTTCCGTTCTCGGTGATTTCAACCAGTGGGACGGACGACAGCACCAAATGAGCAAACGCACCAACGGCGTATGGGAACTCTTTATTCCCGATGCCGGGGTTGGCGCTCACTACAAATATGAAGTGAAAAACTGGGAAGGTCACATTTACGAAAAATCTGACCCCTATGGCTTCTATCAAGAGCCGCGCCCCAAAACTGCCTCCATCGTTGCCGATCTGACCACCTACACATGGAACGATAGCGAGTGGATGGAAGAACGCCGCCATGTCGATCCACTCACCAAACCCATCTCTGTCTATGAAGTGCATTTGGGTTCTTGGATGCACGCCGCGACCTCTGAGCCTGCACGTTTACCCAACGGTGAAACTGAACCCGTTGTCGTCGTTTCCGAGTTAAAACCGGATACTCGCTTTCTCACCTACCGCGAACTGGCAGCCAAGCTAATTCCTTATGTCAAGGAACTGGGCTTTACCCATTTGGAACTGTTACCGATCGCCGAACATCCTTTTGACGGCTCTTGGGGTTATCAAGTGGCTGGCTACTACGCCCCCACATCCCGCTTTGGCTCTCCTCAAGACTTCATGTACTTTGTGGATGAATGCCACAAACACGGCATTGGAGTATTAGTCGATTGGGTGCCGGGTCACTTCCCCAAAGATGGGCACGGACTGGCATTTTTTGATGGCACTCATCTTTATGAACATGGCGATCCACGGAACGGAGAGCATAAAGAATGGGGCACACTGGTCTTTAACTACGGGCGCAACGAAGTCCGCAACTTTCTCGTTGCCAACGCTCTCTTCTGGTTCGATAAATATCATATTGATGGGATTCGCGTTGATGCGGTAGCTTCCATGCTCTACCTCGATTACCTGCGTCCGAATGGCGAATGGATTGCCAACCAATATGGCGGACGGGAAAACATTGAAGCCGCCGATTTTTTGCGTCAAACGAATCACGTGATTTTTAGTTACTTTCCGGGTGTGCTGTCGATCGCCGAAGAATCCACCGATTGGCCCATGGTTTCTTGGCCAACCTATGTCGGCGGTTTAGGTTTCAACCTCAAGTGGAACATGGGCTGGATGCACGATATGTTGGATTACTTCCACATGGACCCTTGGTTCCGGCAGTTTCACCAAAACAACCTCACCTTCAGCATGATGTATCACCACAGTGAGAACTTTATGCTAGCGCTTTCTCACGATGAGATTGTCCATGGCAAGAGTTCCATCGTTGGCAAAATGCCAGGTGACGAGTGGCAGAAACAAGCGAACGTCCGCTGTTTGTTTGCCTATATGTTTACCCATCCGGGTAAAAAAACCATCTTTATGAGCATGGAGTTAGGGCAATGGAATGAGTGGAATGTGTGGGCAGATTTGGAATGGCATTTGCTCCAGCATGAGGCTCATCAACAGTTAAAGCGCTTTTTTATCGCTCTCCATCAGTTGTATCGCGGTGAACCGGCGCTCTACTCCTGGGATTTTGGCGGTCAGGGTGGCTTTGAATGGATTGATTGTAGCGACAACCGCCATAGTGTGGTGTCATTTATTCGTTGGGCGAAAGATCACGAAGAGTTTGCGATCGTCGTTTGTAACTTCACTCCCCAACCTCATTCTCACTATCGAGTGGGTGTACCGTTCTTGGGCTTCTATAAGGAAGTATTTAATAGCGATGTTCGTGAGTTTGGCGGCAGCAACATGGGGAATTTAGGCGGCAAATGGACTGAAGAATGGGCATACCAAAACCGTCCTTATTCTATTGATCTTTGTTTGCCTCCTTTAGGTGTGTTGGTGCTAAAGCTAGATAAGGAAAAGACTCAGGCAGCTTTGCAAGCAGCAGGCGTAGAGCCTAGTGGAGACTCAAACCAGTAGTAGTTGATAGGTGAAGGAGTGAGGGGGTGGAGGAGTGAAGGGGTGTCTACTGCTATGTCGTTATTCCTTTACCTCTCTACTCCTTTTACCTCTTTACCCCTCAACAGAGTCTTTGTTTGATGACACGCGCTAGGCTTAGCGGCTTGGATTTGCTAGGGTTTTACCAGTGATTATGGATGCAGCAGAATGGGGGCACTGAAAGGGCGAGATTTACTGAGCATGGCGGACCTGACAGCAGAGGAGCTACGAGATCTGTTGTATCTTGCGGCACAACTCAAAGCTGGCGCAACGTATCCGCAATGTCAAAAGCTTTTGGGATTGCTATTTTATAAGGCATCAACCCGAACTCGCGTTAGTTTTATTGCCGCAATGACTCGCTTAGGAGGACAAGCGCTAGATTTGAATCCTAGTGTGACTCAAGTGAGCCGAGGAGAGCCACTGGCGGATACGGCACGAGTTCTCGATCGCTACCTAGATGTGTTGGCAATTCGCACGTTTGACCAGCGCGATCTAGAAACCTTTGCCCACTATGCCAAAATCCCGATCATTAATGCATTGAGCGATTTGGAACATCCTTGTCAGGTGTTGGCAGATCTACAGACAATTCAGGAGTCATTTCATGGGCTAGCGGGTGTGACACTGACTTATGTGGGTGACGGCAGTAATAATATGGCGCATTCTTTGTTACTAGGTTGTGCTTTGGCAGGGGTGAATGTGCGGATTAGTTCTCCCCATGAGTACCAGCCTTTGGATAGGATTGTGCAGCAAGCCAAGAAAATTGCTGGTGATCGCGTTGAAATTACCACCACGACTGATGCGATCGCGGCAGTCAAGAGCGCTCAGGTGATCTATACCGACGTATGGGCAAGTATGGGGCAAGAAGATGTAGCAACGTCTCGGATTCCGATCTTTCAGCCTTACCAGGTGAATGAGGAACTGATGAGCCATGCAGATTCATCCGCGATCGTGCTGCATTGTCTGCCTGCCCATCGCGGAGAGGAAATTACCGATGATGTCATGGAAGGCGCTCAATCTCGCGTGTGGGATCAAGCAGAAAATCGAATGCACGCTCAGCAAGCCCTGATCGCCAGCCTTTTAGGGGTTACGGGCTAGTCTGAAGTCCAAAGTCTGAATGGATAAATTCTTTTATTAGTCATTCGTTATTTCCCTTGGGTCGCTTTTTGGTAGCTAGCATAGGCTTTTTTATACTGTCCTAAATTCTGTAAAGCGGCTCCTCGAAAAGTCCAAGCTTCTCGGTTAGCTGGCTCTAGGGCAATCGCGCGATCGCAACGTTCCAATGCCTCTGAATATCGCTCTAGGTGAATCAATACCACTCCACAAAAGACCCAAGCATCAGCATTATCAGGACTAATTGCGAGACTCCGCTCAAAACTTTCTAAAGCTTCACCATAACGACCCAAGTTTGCCAGTGCATCCCCTCGGTGATACCAAGTAGCACTATTATTTTGCTGAAGATAAACTGCCTGATCCAAAATAGCCAAACCTTGTTGATAAGAGCCATCTGCAACAAACGCGATACCGTGAAGAATCAATTGATCTAACTCATCAAGCTCAGATTTTGCGGCGTTGTTTAGTCTATGCAATTTCATATTGCGTCATTTTGAATGGGTCAGTTTTATCAGTTGCCGTCTACACCCTATTTAATAGCTTAAGCAATGGAATTATTTTAACCGGACGAAACATCCTTGTTGTTATAGAGTACGCAAACAATCGGAAAGTAATGACAAAAAGAAGACGGTTTCTAAACTTGCACCTTACTAAAATCGTTCTTAGCTGAGCAATCCTAGCAGCCTTCATCCCCTTTCGCACTAGGATTGTAACCATACATAATCATGCGCTGAGAAAATCAACTCAAATTATGCAGGCAAGTCAGCCCAGCGCTACATACCCAGACTAGGATCATGCCCTTATGCAAAAACTCAAAGTTGGACTTCTGTTTGGTGGTTGCTCTGGCGAACATGAGGTGTCAATTAACTCAGCGATCGCGATCGCCCAAGCGTTAACCACCGATGAAAACCAGAGCCGCTATGAGTTGCTACCGTTTTATATTCAAAAAGACGGGGTTTGGTCTGATCCGGCGATCTCTCAAAAAGTGCTTGAATCCAATACCCCATCTCAACTTGAAGCCCCTCTTGCTAGCTCAGAGGCGCACCGTCGCTGGCAGTTTCCTTCTGCGGTGGGTGACGTAGATGTTTGGTTTCCTGTGCTGCACGGACCCAATGGCGAAGATGGCACCGTCCAAGGCTTACTGACGTTGATGCAAGTCCCATTTGTCGGGTCGGGAGTCCTGAGTGCAGCGATCGGCATGGATAAAATAGCGATGAAGCAACTATTTGCTCAAGTCGGTTTGCCACAAGTTAACTATATGGCAGTCACGCGATCGCAAATCTGGTCTGACCCCTGCGTTTACACCCAACTGTGTGACCAGATTGAAGCGACCCTTAGCTACCCCTGCTTTGTTAAACCAGCCAATCTTGGATCGTCCGTGGGAATTTCAAAAGTCCGCAATCGCTCTCAGCTAGAAACGGCGCTAGATAGTGCTGCCACCTACGATCGCCGCATTATCGTTGAAACCGGAGTAGTTGCGCGAGAAGTGGAATGCGCGGTGTTAGGCAATGACCAGCCAAAAGCTTCCACAGTGGGTGAAATCACTTATCAAAGCGATTTTTATGACTACGAAACTAAATATACGGTTGGCAAAGCAGATTGGAGCATTCCTGCCGCTTTACCCACTGCCGTTGCTGAACAAATTCAAGAGATGGCAATTCGTGCGTTTACTGCGATCGACGGGGCAGGATTGGCGCGAGTCGATTTTTTCTATGTCGAATCTACTCAAGAAATTTTGATTAATGAAGTAAACACGCTGCCCGGTTTTACGGCAACTAGCATGTATCCTCAACTGTGGGCGGCGGCTGGAATATCCTTTGCTGAGTTAGTCCATCAACTCATTCAATTTGCGATCGCACGACATAGCTCCTTTATTGCAGAGGACTAGTTAGTCATGCAAAAGAAATGGGAACTCTAATAATGCAGCAGAAAAGAGAAAAAGTTAAACTTTATAACTAGATCGAAAAGCATGTAAAAAATGCTACATCGTCAAGTTCAAGTTTAATCGAAATAAGGTGATTAAAATTTTTCTGTGAATTTAGAGTTCGCTTTTTGTAATTGTAGAAATCAGGAAAAAATCAAAACAATTGATCGAATTGACTAGAATGGTTTTATACGCTAAAAATTTTTAGCATTAGTCGCTTTAACTTCTTTTGAGTTTAAAACTATTAAGCTCAGACTTCTATTTCTGATTAGCATCTATGTATCAATTTTATCTTCCGGATGTGTCTTTAAAAGATTAGTAACAGTAAGTACATTAGTAACAGTAAGTACAAACAAAAATTTTCGCTAGCTTGACTAATCTTCTTGCATTTTATTTTTTGATGAAGCTACTTTTGATTTAGATGATGTCCGGTGCATTTCACGGTATAACCCTTAGTAGGGATTGAACTGAATAGAGAGCGAAAAATTCAATGCTGGGTAAAAAGTCTTTATAAGACTTTAAGTAGTAGTTAATTCATCGGTATAAGGAAGTCGAAATGAATGTTTTGCCTACAGAAATCCCTGATGTTCTAATCATTGAGCCACGAGTTTTTCAAGATGATCGTGGTTTTTTTCTAGAAAGTTACAGCGGTAACGCATTTGCTGATAAGGCTGGGATTACAGAACCGTTTGTGCAAGATAATCACTCTTGTTCGGGTCAAAACGTTTTGCGTGGGCTGCATTATCAGATCGAACATGCTCAGGGCAAGTTAGTCCGGGCGATCGCAGGCGCTATTTTTGATGTTGCTGTTGATATCCGTCAGCACTCTCCCACCTTCGGGCAGTGGGTCAGTTGTATATTGAGCGCTGAAAATAAGCGAATGCTTTGGGTGCCCCCCGGCTTTGCTCATGGCTTTATGGTTGTCTCTGAAGTCGCTGAAGTGCTGTATAAGACGACAGATTACTATGCTCCTCAACATGAGCGATCTATTCTTTGGAATGACCCAGATTTAGCCATTCATTGGCCCCTAGAAGGAGAGCCAATCCTATCTGCAAAAGATCAGGTAGGAAAACCCTTAAAGTTTGCTGATGTCTATCCATAGTTCAAACTATTCATAGTGCAGATAGTTCTAGTCAACTGTTTAAGTCAACCGTTCACCAATCATTGAGAGTCTTCTAATGAAAGCAATCATTTTAAGTGGTGGTAAAGGCACACGACTACGCCCCCTCACCTATACGGGAGCGAAGCAATTAGTTCCGGTCGCCAATAAGCCAATTCTTTGGTATGGAATTGAATCAATTGTGGCAGCAGGGGTTACAGATATTGGGATTATTATTAGCCCAGAAACCGGTGAAGAGGTTAAGACGAAAACTGGAAATGGCGATCGCTTTGGTGCCAATATTACCTATATTTTACAAGACAAACCTGCCGGTCTTGCCCACGCCGTCAAGGTTGCCCGCCCCTTTTTAGGCGACTCTCCGTTTGTGATGTATTTAGGAGATAACCTGATTCAAAATGAACTGGGTGGGTTTCTAACCCAATTCAAAGAAAGCCAAATTGATGCCTTAATCATGTTGCGCCCTGTGCCAAATCCCTCAGCATTTGGGGTGGCTCAAATCGATGATCAAGGTCGGGTGATCCATCTAGTTGAAAAACCTAAAGTTCCTCCTTCAAACTTAGCACTCGTCGGGATTTACTTCTTTGCGCCCACGATCCATGATGCGATCGATCGCATTCAGCCATCGCCTAGGGGCGAACTTGAAATCACCGACGCGATTCAAAACTTGATCAACCATCAGCAGCAAGTCGAAGCCCGCCAAATTGAAGGATGGTGGCTGGATACGGGAAAAAAAGACGACCTTTTAGAAGCCAATCAAATCGTTTTAGATACCTGTTTGCAGTCTAGTGTTTTGGGTGAAGTGGATGCCAAAAGCCAAATTTCTGGGCGGGTGCAGATTGGAGCCAGGTCAAAATTGATCAACTGTACCGTTCGGGGACCTGTAGTGATTGGCGAAGATTGCCACCTGGAGAACTGTTTTATTGGTCCGTACAGCAGCGTTGATCATCAAGTAACCTTGATTGAAGCCGATCTAGAACACAGCGTTATTTTACGAGGTGCCAGCATTATCGGCATTCAGCAGCGGATTGTAGATAGCGTCATTGGGCAGCGTGCCCAGTTGAAGGTTGCGCCTAAACGTCCCAAAGCGCTACGGTTTATGATTGGTGATGACTCGCAAATTGAGTTGGCATAGAGTTTTGCATTCATCTGGCTGCATTTATTTAGCAATGGGTGCTTAGATACTGTTTGTGCGATGTGTTATTCGTCCGAGCAACTCATCGCGATCGCCCCAAACCCCTTTCGATCTTCTGACTTAGCCTGTCTTCATTCTGCTAAACCAGGGTTGAGGGTCAAGGCTCCCTATTGCTCCATGCTTAATTGTAGCTATCGTTTATAGGGAGTTCCTAACCTTAGCGTTAGGTAAATAGCGATTGGTTCAGGCAGTCTCATCTGGAATTCACCTATGCATTGGACTGTTGCAGCGCCTTTCATTCATGACTTGAAGACGGATGGGGAATGGTTAGTTCCTCACATTCCTGGCGATCGCCATCAGTTCAGCATCATTCCACGCGCCCATCCTTTGGCAAATTGGCATAATCGGTCTTCATCGGCTACAGATTATCAGGAGTGGCTCACCTACTTACAACATGGTAAAAATGCGATCAAAGCAACTGAAGGCGGAGTGGTGACCGTTTTTCCACAGTTGGCTTCAGCCGTAGGTATCCAGCAGCGGGTGTCTCGTAAACGCATTCCGGTTGTAGCATGGCTTTTTAACGTGGGTACTTGTCCAAGCGGGATGCGTCGTTGGCTAGCCCAAGCTAGTTTGCAGGATATTGATCGTTTTGTGGTTCATACTCGCCGTGAGTGTCATATCTATAGCCAGTGGTTAAACTTGCCGAAAGAGCGGTTTGAATTTCTGCCATATCAAGTCTCAGCTATTCCAATTACCCATGAAGAGAATACTACACAGCCTTTTGTGGCAGCGATTGGGTCGGCTCATCGAGATTTTTCAACTTTATTGACCGCGATCGCACAGCTAAATTTACCAACTATTATTGCGTCTGGACCGCGTGCCTTAGCAGGTTTAGAACTCCCCGCCTGTGCCCAAGCACCTTTGGGAATTGGCAAAGCAGAGTGTTTGCAACTTGCCCAAGAAGCCTGCATCAACGTAGTCCCCGTAGTTCCCAATGAGCGGGTGACTGCGGCGGGTCAAGTAACCATCGTGGAAGCGATGCGAATGGGTCGGGCGGTGATTGCTTCGCGCTGTAATGGCATTGAAGATTACATTATTCATGGAGAAACCGGGCTAGTAGTTGAGCCTCAATCAGTGGAAGGTTTAGTGCAAGCATTAGATTTGTTATGGAATGATCAAGAACTGCGAAACCGATTGGGACACAATGCCATGCAGTATGCGGCTCAACATTTCTCAGATGAAGCAGCGGGCAGAGCGCTAAGTAAAATCTTGGATGAACTGGAGGAGTCAAGCCATTAGAAGTATTTTTAGACGCAGTCTTGTAAGGGATTATACGGAACTCATTCGCATCCTGAATCTCCTATAACAGCAGTAATGTTTTGAATAAGCTGGGTAAGTATTGCAGCATCTTGGTGCGTGATTAAGCTAGGGTTGGCGTTTGATTTTGGTTTGTAGTAGTTAGCAATTTTTGAACAGGAAAACCAATGACTTCTTTTGAATTGAATCAGCCTTTGAGAAAGCCCCGTAGACTGATTGTGACGGGGGGTGCCGGATTTATTGGAGCTAATGTTGTTCACTATTGGTGTCAAAAATATCCGGGCGATCGCGTCGTGGTGCTAGATGCGCTTACCTATGCTGGCAATCGTCAAACCTTGGCGGTGTTGGATGATCATCCAAATTTCCGCTTTGTGAAAGGCGATATTTGCGATCGCCCAGTCATTGATGCGCTCCTGCACGAAGAAGCCATTGATACGCTCGTTCACTTTGCCGCCGAATCTCACGTCGATCGCTCCATTTTGGGACCCGATGCCTTCGTCCGCACCAACGTAGTCGGTAGTTTTACCCTGTTGGAAGCGTTTCGTCAGCATTGGCAATCAGCAGATCGCCCAGCAGATTACCGATTTCATCATGTTTCCACCGATGAAGTATATGGCAGCTTGAGCCACGACGATCCAGCCTTTACTGAAACCACTCCCTACACGCCAAACAGCCCCTATTCTGCTTCCAAAGCTGGCAGTGATCATCTGGTTCGAGCTTATCACCACACCTATGGAATGCCGACTACGATCACCAATTGTTCCAACAACTATGGGCAGTATCACTTTCCCGAAAAGCTGATTCCATTAATGTGTATCAATATTTTGATGGGTAAGCCCTTGCCTGTTTATGGCGATGGACAAAACATTCGAGATTGGCTGTATGTCGGCGATCATTGCAGCGCGATCGATGCGGTGCTGCATTCGGGTACAGTCGGTGAAACCTACAATGTCGGTGGCAATAACGAAGTGAAAAACATCGATCTCGTTCATATGCTATGCGACTTAATGAATGAATTAGCACCCGATTTACCCGTTCGTCCTGCCCAAGAATTGATCACCTATGTCAAAGATCGCCCAGGGCACGATCGCCGTTATGCAATCAACTCCACGAAACTGCAAACCGAACTTGGCTGGACTCCCTCAGTCACCGTGCAGCAAGGACTGCGGCTCACAGTAGAATGGTTTTTAGCCAACGAAGACTGGTGGAAACCGCTGCTATCTGAGGAATATCAAGCTTATTACCGCAAAGTTTACGCTTAAACGCTTTATGCCTAAGATACCATCGGTGTTTTGGGGTGCCATCTCTTGAAACATCGATACTGGTCTTCCTATGAATACTCACCTGACCTTTGCGGCACTGCCTCATCCGGTATACTTCGTCCGTAACGATCCGGCGCTTTGTGAACAGTTTCAAACTGTAACCAAGATGCCTGCGTTTGCTGAATACTACCGTCCTGAGTGGGGCGGTAGCAGTTCGTGGATTGTGCAAACCTACTTGCAACTGAAACTACGCGGGTTGGATGTGCATTTAGTCGATCGCTATATTCCCGATTGCATTTGTGTCGTGTCGCGCGAAGAGTTGATGCAGCGTAGCCTATGGCGGGGTTTGCCCTTCAACAGCTATTTGGTTGTGTGCCAACAAGACCGACCGCGCCCCGAAATTTGCGCCCATCGAATTGTCCAAAATCCGCTGAATATTTTGGCTCCAACGGATCATTTGATGCAGTATTGGGTGCAGCCAGAGTTGCGATCGCGCCATTCTGAGCGAGGCACTCAAGTTAGCACCCTTGCCTTTAAAGGACGCTGGTATTACTTGCCCGAAGCATTCAAAAATTCTGAGTTTGTCGCTCAACTCACCTCGCTGGGGTTCACCTTTTCAACCTTGCCAGATTATGAGGTGAGCCTTTCAGATTGGAGCGAATTTTCTGCAACCGATGTAGTGTTAGCCATTCGATACTCAAATCGGGAATACTTAGAATCAAAGCCCGCTTCTAAGTTGATTAATGCTTGGTTTGCGGGTTGTCCTGCCCTCTTAGGTGCCGAACCTGCCTATCAAGCACTCCGAAAATCTGATCTAGATTACATCGAAGTTCACACTCCAGAAGATGTGATTGCCGCCTTGCAAAAATTGCGTGACAATCCAGGTTTATATCAAGCAATGGTTGAAAATGGCTGGAAGCGATCGCAAGAATTTACCCCCGATCAACTCTCGCTTAAGTGGCGCAATCTCCTAGCCAATGATGTTTCTAGAGGGTACAGGCAATGGTTAGAGCGATCGCCTTTCTGGAAACTAACCGGACGCCCCCTCCAATTTGGCTATCGCATGATCCAGCAAGAAAAAGAGCGCAGACGATTCAACATAGTCACCGGTCGCAAACGATAAATAGAGATTCAAACCCTACTCCCTGATTAACTGCCATCTATGAACGAACTACTTTCCTGGGGCTTAGTCATTGCCACCTATCAACGAGAGAAGATTCTTTGTCAATGTCTTCAGTTGGCAGTGGAACAAACCCGAAAACCCAGTGAAATCATTGTGATTGATGCCAGCGACCACTGGCAAAACACCCGCACCCAGGTCATGGCTGAAATCGCTTCTCACCACCCAGAAATTCGCTGGATTTATCAGGCAGCAGATCAGCGTGGGCTACCCTTACAACGCAATCAAGGTCTAGCACTGGCAACAGCAGACATCACGTTTTTATTAGATGATGATTCGCTGATGTATCCAACCTGTGCTGAAGAAATTATGCGGGTATATGAAGCAGACGCAGAAGGAGTGGTGAAAGGTGTACAAAGCATTCTGGCTCCCACTTTGCCTTCAGAGATTACGATAAATGATGTGCCGAAAGAGGTAGGCTGGCATCGAGATCAATGGATTCCAGGAATTGCGTCTTTTCAACGATTCATCTGGAGACATGTGTTTTTGATGGATTCAGATTTTTTATGCATTCCCTATGATGGGGAGTTTCCTGACTATTCGGTTCCAACTTCGTTGAGCCATTTAAATGTGCGTCCAGTCAAGATATTTCATGGATGCCGTATGACTTATCGGCGAGAGGCGATCGCCCAAGAACCGTTTGAACCCTTGCTGTTGTTCTATGCGCTGCTGGAAGACATGGACGCTAGCTATCGGGTTTCGCGACATGGAATGTTGCTAGAAACCTCTGATGCAAAACTCCATCATTTTCAAAGCAACAGCGGCAGGCTCTCGCGATATGTAGTGTCTGTGTTATCAGCAATGAACCAGGCAGTTTGTCTGCGGCGATATTCTAATGATTTGAAGCGCGATCGCGATCGTTTTTATCAACTTACAGTAAGACGGGTTGTAGCTGAAATATTCAAAGATGGACTCAGCCGCCGCTGGACTTTCCCGCAAGTTTGCGGACTGCTGAGCGCACTCAAACATTCACCCCAAGTGTTTAAGTTATCGGATGAAGAACTTGAACATTGGTATCCTTACTTCCAAAAAGAGTTAATTGCGTCAGGCAAGCCACCTGCTTTTCCTCAAACTCCGTCCACTCAGCCTGCCGCCGAAATCCGCTAGGAAACTGGAGAACCGCTTCTACCCCTTTTTAGTCTTGAATATACTCTTGACCTGTTAACATTGCAGTCTCTGCCCGTTGAAACTCGCGCCCTAAATAAGCAGCATGATCCAACTGAGTCACTAGGCAATCAGTGGTTTGTTCAAAAATTTGGACGCAAATTTCTTTTGCCGTTCTGCCACTAAACAAGCGTGTGGGCAACCGGGTAACCGTGCCATCACAAGGAATGGGCTTGCCCGTTTCGGGATCACACGCTAGACCACGCTCATCAATAAAATTGGTGTAATATTTAGCACAGATTAGCTTTTCGTTTACATCTACAAAAATCACAAAGTAGCCGCTGCGATCGAGGTCAATAAAGCGGTTAGAAAGCTCTTGATCAATTGCCGTTGCCTCTGCAAGCGTATAATTCATAATTTCTGGTTGAAGCCTTTTTCTTTTGGCAGTGATACTCTATTTTAGACGGTTCTGAAACGGCATCAGAATTGCTTGGAAAAAAGAGTGCCAGTTTTTAGCCTGCAACATATTAAGCTTCTTCAATAATTGAAATTTATTCAAACTTTATATAGCAAAGTGCTGAAAACTAAATAGGGTCAATCAATTTTATTATTATTGGTTGATGAAGTGCTGTGTTGTGAGGAGAGTGTTCTTGGGAAGTCTAGATTAGCTCCTTTTGAAAATTTGGAAGATTGATGAGTCAGACGATGAATTCTTTTATTCCACCCGATTTGGCAGTAGCTCCAAATCCCTTTGGGCTTGCCTCTAGCCTGATGCTAAAAACAATTCCGATCGACGCATTTACGTCGTTTGAGTTATGGATGCCGATTGAGGGAAGCATTTTAATTCCTGAAGAGGCTCGGCTGTTAATGGACGATCGCCCCCGGCTAGAAGAAATTTGTGGAAAACTAACCTGGCTGTTTGGGGCAGAAGTGTATGCCCATGATTCCATTTATTCTCAAAAGCAATATTACGACTGGTGTAGTTTAATTAATTCCATGCGTCAAGCGGAGATGCAGTTTGACGCGATCGCCGTGGAGTATCACCCTCAAGCGATCTTGCCCACCAACAGTGAAGATGGAATGCCAAACGCCTGGACTGTTCGCCCGTCTACCTGGCAAAGCTTCTTTTTAGAACTCAATCAAAGCGATCGCGGCTATCGCGTTAAAACATTGCCGATTCATCTATCCATTACTTATGGGCAATCGACCACTAAGGCGATCGCGCCTGCCACTGTTGGAATGCGCTATGCCTAAAGAAGTGCGAAGTGCAAAAAAGAGTTCTGAAAAGACTAGCTTTTTGCCTAAAGTGTTTAGTTCACATCCGTAATATTACAGATGTCACCGCCATCCCTCAATCAAGAATCCGCAATCCTCACCAGGGTTTTTATGTCTAGGTTTGCCAGTTTGTAAATAGCAGATTGCCCATCATGCACCTTCTACTACTAAAGTCTCTTGTGCGGATCTTGCGATTGGTCTTGAGAATACAGTCTTTAGATGAACAGGATTGAGCGCTAATAGGCTTGCGTCTTAGTTTCAATGTTGCCCATTCTAGTAACCCTACCGTTTTAGTTATGTATTCAAAGTATTGTTCTATTCGGTTTCCTTTGTGGAAGTTTTTGACTCAACCTGTGTTTGACGCACACTATCGGATTAGCCTCAATCCTCAGTATTTTTGGCGAGTCCATCGAATTGAGGTACTTGAGCGGTGCTTAAAAATGCCCTGCACCTCTCAGCATTACAGTGACTAAGTTTCTAAAAATACAAAAAGGGGAAGAGCGATCGCCCCTCCCCTTTTGCGTACAACTTAACGACTGGCTAAAGTTAAGTACCTGCCGTCCAAGAATTGATGTACTCAGTTTGTTCAGCAGTCAGAGTATCAATCTGAATGCCCATCGCCTGAAGTTTTAGACGAGCGATCTCTTTATCCAACTCAGCCGGAATTGAATGAAGACCCGGTGCCAATTTTCCTTTATTGGTCGCCAGATACTCACACGCAAGCGCCTGATTCGCGAAACTCATGTCCATCACTGCACTAGGATGCCCCTCCGCCGCCGCAAGGTTGATTAATCTGCCTTCGCCCAAAACCACAACCGCTTTACCATTTTTCAAGCGATATTCCTGGGTAAAGTTCCGCACATCTTTGACATCCGTTGCTTGAGCGCCCAGAGACTTGAGATCAATTTCAATATCAAAGTGCCCTGAATTGCAGACGATCGCGCCGTCCTTCATCACTTCAAAATGCTCTGCCCGGATCACATGCTTATTGCCAGTCACAGTGATAAAAATATCGCCCAAAGGAGCCGCTTGCGCCATCGGCAAAACTCGGAATCCATCCATGACGGCTTCAATTGCCTTCACAGGATCAATTTCAGTCACGATCACATTGGCACCCATACCGCTAGATCGCTGTGCAGCCCCCTTACCGCACCAACCATAGCCCGCAACCACAATGGTTTTACCTGCCAGCAAAATATTAGTGGCGCGAATGATGCCATCCAACGTGGATTGCCCGGTGCCATAGCGATTATCAAAGAAGTGCTTCGTATCGGCATCGTTGACGTTGACAGCCGGGAAAGTCAACACGCCATCTCTAAACATGGCACGCAAGCGCACAATGCCCGTGGTGGTTTCTTCGGTAGTGCCAATCAGGTCAGCAATCTGATGTTGCCGCTCTTGAATCAATGTGGCGACGACATCGCTACCGTCATCAATAATGATGTTGGGACGATGATCTAGGGCAATTTGAACGTGGCGGTGATAAGTGTCGTTATCTTCGCCTTTTTGAGCAAAAACAGGAATCCCATAATCGGCAACTAAACTAGCCGCCACATCATCTTGCGTGGAGAGGGGATTGCTGGCAATGAGCAAGGAATCAGCCCCAGCATTTTTGATGGCGATCGCTAGGTGAGCCGTTTCGGTAGTGACATGACAACAAGCAACTAAACGAATCCCTTCCAAAGGTCTTTCTTTCGCAAAGCGATCTTGAATTTGGCGGAGGACAGGCATTTCCCGCCCTGCCCACTCAATCCGCTGCCGTCCAAGGGGAGCAAGGGATAAATCTTTAACTTCGTGTTTTAACTCTTTGGCACGAATGGGAGTAACGGTCATGAATGAACTTCCTCAAAACGAGTGAACTAATTAAACCTTAGGATGCCGACTAGTCGCCAAGTTAGGGTGTGGGCAACCTCACGACCTCTTAACTACACAAAAAGACTGTTGCAGATTTTTTGAGAGAAGAAACTGATAAACAGTAACCTCAAGGCAGATTAAATTCTATCCTTATTCAACTCTTTTAGCAGATACAGTAAGTTTCCGTTATCCTGAATACTTCATGAAGTGCATCTACTCAAGCGTTCCCTGCCTAGCTAATTCTCTGTGTATCTGATGCTGTTCCAAACGTTTATCAGATAGCTGAGAGCATTTGAGAATTCATTTTCATATACCGTTTTTGTTATTCTATGAACTTGTTTGTTCTATCAGAACTTCATGCAAGCCATAACCATGTTGGCTGGTCGGTCAGTTATAGCTTAGAAGATACGCTAGCAGCAGTTTGCAACGTTCATTTTTTACACCCGATTCAAAATAAGGGGATTGCTTACTTTAAGCCTAAAGAACCTGATCGCCCTGACTTGATTACTCGGGTGTATCAAGCTCTTTCCAAGTCATGGTTTGAGCTTGATAGGCTGCCCACCTTAGCGGATGGTCCTAATGTCCTGTTGGTAGTCGGATTGAAGCCACGCTTTTTGTTATCTATTTTTGCACTGAAGCATTTATTGGATCAGTTTGATTTACGGGTAGGCTATTTGCTAGATGGGTTTGAGCCTGCTCAGCTAAATCGTCCTGCTCTGCCTAAACTCGATCATCTATTTGTCATTTCACCGAGTTTGGCAAAAGAAGTAGAGCAAATTCATTCGATCAAGACTTCGTTTTTGCCATTAGCGACCAATACATTTCCTTTGGCTGAATATCAATCTCAGCGCTCAATCGATATTTTGAGCTATGGCAGAACGAATAAACCAGTTCATGCTTTATTGCAACAGTTTAATCAACCGGGAAGCCAACGGCTCTATGTACACTCCACCTTTTCTGGAGCCGAAGTATACGATGTGCGAGATCACATTGCGTTACTCAATCGCTTGTTAGAACGCTCCAAAATCAGTTTGTGTTTTGAAGGAGGGCATCTTCATCGATTTCGAGGGCGATCGCCTCTGTTATATCGTTGGTTTGAAGGCTGGGCGGCAGGTTGTGTGATTGTGGGCAAAAAGCCCCTAGATCGTGGAGTAGAAAGGTTAATGGGTTGGCAAGACAGCACATTAGGGATTCCTGAGAACCCCAACGAGGTGATTCCGTTTTTTGAAGCGCTGTTGCAAGATGAGTCGCGTCTTCAGGAAATTTCTTGGCGAAACTATGTGGAATGTCGGCTGCGGCATGATTGGCGCTATCGGCTGCGAGATTTATTTGAAAAGTTACAGCTACCGCTTCCGGTGCGATTGAGCGAGCAACTTGACCAGTTACAACGGTATAAGCAATATCAGCAAGGGCGAAACCAGTTAGACCCAACGATCAGGGAAATTTAAAAGTAGCTTCTCATTCCAATTTAAATGGAAAATGCGACAGATCTTAGGTTGAGACCGTGACCGAATAAAGCTTCTACAATTCAAAACTCAAAACGGTATCAAAACCGTAGTACTTCGCGATCGTAGCCGTCTGGAGTTGGCTCCACTTCCCACACTAAGCCCTCTCTCGGTTGCAATGCGACATCAATGTATAGCCTTTCTACCTGATTTCGTGCCACATCTTCATTATTTTCAAAGGGCTGCAAATCTTCTGTCAACAGTCGCAGCGTCACTCCAACCGGAATGGTGGCTGTGGGATCGGATCGGCGTAACTCAAACTGCCAAACGGTGAGTTCTGGAGCGGAGCGATCGCCCACAGACGCAATTTGAAGTTGGTAGGAGACTCCTGCAATCGTCAGCGATCGCGCTAAGCCAGCAGTCGGTAAACTCCGCATCCCGCGCCCTGTGGCAAGCTGAAAAGTCGTGTGCTGCCAGCCAATTTGCTCAGCTAGATGAGAGACTCCGGCTTGCAACCAATCGACTACCGACCAAGATTCAGCCATGCCTTGACGCTGTTCATACAAGCGCTTGCGCCAACCGCCATGCTCTAACAATGCACCCCACAGCGAAAAAGGAATTGCCAAGCGTGGAAAAGCAAGATCGGGATTGCCCAAGCGTTCAATTAAGTGGGTTGCCTGGGTAATCTCCAGCGTGGGAATGGGGGCGATCGCGGCGCGACGAGTTTCTGTAGGGCAGAACTCTAGGGCAACTTGAAGCACGGTCAGGTCATGAATCAGGTCGTCTTCGGCAAGGGAATAGGTGCGATCACTCGCATCATAGACCCCACGATTTTTGAGTTGTTCGTGGCTAGCGTAGCCCCAAACCTCGATCCAGCCATCATCTGGGTTGACCTGCACTGCCAGATAGTAATCTGCTGCCCAAGAAGGCAGATCTACCCATTCTTGAGGAACGCGCAACTCATCGGTATCGAGGGCTGCCGATGGTATCAGCACCAGTCGCAACGAGCCGATCGCGATCGCGGTTCCATTCACAAATTCCCAAATGCTGGGTAAGGTCGCATCTAGCCATACCTGTGGATTCGCAGCGAACTGATCGCGTAGCCAAGGTAGAAACGCAGTGAGAGCCATTTGATTCAGATCTGCGCTCCAGCGGCGACCCGGTGTAGAGAATGCAGCAGAAGTTAGGGGCACTGGGGGAAGCTCCAAGTGAAGGATTTGGAGCTTTGAATCGGTAGAGGCAGCATTAAAAGACATCATAGGGACTCCGAGGTCAAGAAGGATCGGAAGGCTGGTAGTGAACCGTTAGCCATTCCTCTAGCACAGCGCTCATACTATTGAGTACGTCGGATGTGATGGAAATATGCAGGGTGTCTTGACTCCAACGTGCCAGGGTCGTGAGCAACGTTTTTTTGAGGCTGGCAAGACGACGAGAGATTGTATACTGCGGCAGATTTAATAATTGGGCAACTTGCTGCTGTGTCATTTGTTGCCCGTAATAGGCGTGTAAAAGTTGCTGCATGGAAGTCTCTAACTGGGCGATCGCGTCTAATATCACTTGGCTCAACTGGGTTTGCTGCATTTGGCGATCGCTGACTTCTTCTTGAGCAATCAGGGTCGATAATAACGACTCTTGCGCGGCATTGGGTAAAAAATCGGCAAGTTCAACATCGTCCTGTCCAACGATGGGCGCATCCAGCGAAATGGGCGTAGGATACAAAAATCCTCTAATTGCACGAGCAGCAATTAGCAGCCATTGTTCCATTTGTTCTGGGCTACAAGCTACACTTCCTATCCCTAGCTGGTTGATGCGTTCTGCATTATAAAGCTGGGCGATCGCGTGCCAAGTTGCCTGATCCGGTCTAATCAATTTGCGAGACGTGCTGCTTTCGCTAGGGGCGTATTGGTGTTTAAAGCATTTCCACGCCAATCCATAAGCGGCGATCGTTTGAGCATTCAGTCCAGCATGAGCGAGCGAGTCTATCAGGCGCTTTTGGCTCACCTTGTGCAACAATGCCCAATCGGTGCAAATATCGACCTCCTGTTGCTGACGCAGGGTGTCTTTAATCACGTTGCTGAAGGCAAATTCGGCGTAGCTTTTGAGATTGGAGCTAAATTGAGGATTGAAGCTTTTTAGCACATGACTGGTGCGGGCGATAGCGGTTTGAAACAAATCTGCGGTAGATTGGCGACCCGCTAGATTCAGCACCATTTTACGAGCCACCCAAAAGCAAGCTTCTTGCAAGTAGGCAGTGAGATGACGGGTCGCTAAATCGGTCGCCTGAGTCTGCCATGCTTTATGCCAGTACAGCGTCCAAAAACGTTCTGAGGTGCCACCCTCCGTTGCCGATTTCAGCAAATGATCCATACTGCGCCGCAGTTTTGGGTCGCTGATCCAACGGCTAAAAGTATCGGCATCAAACCGGACGAATGTTGAGAACAGGTCAACCAGGGTTTGCCGCGATCGCATGAGTCATCTTAGTAAGGGATGTTCAGCTACCAATCAAGGGCTGATCTTGATGATAAAACGTTTTGCAAAGCGCTCAGACCTTACAAGATTAGCGGCTACCTTCACAGACTTCTACAGTTGCAAAAAAGTACCCATTAGGATTTGAGGAATTTAAGGAGCGGTTGACTTTTAAGCAGCAGAACGCGATCGCTACAAGTTTGGAGGATACCTAAGTTTATAAGACATCCTCTAACAATCCTTCGGACAGTTTTTGTAAAAATGCTGACAACCCTTGCCATGCATCAATTTTACCCCTCACTCTAAATCCCTCTCCCAAAACAGGAGAAGAACTTCAATCCCCCAATCTCTTCTCCCAAAAAGGTAGAAGGGATTGGGGGATGTAGATGCTGTCTTGAAAGTCAAGGGGTAGTGGTGAGGAAGTTGGGGTCAAATGGACGATTCGACTTCAGT